>PXDM01000366.1 GCA_003565055.1 Paracoccaceae bacterium | reverse complement strand
GAGCTCATGAGGCGGCCTTTCAGATGGAACCCCGCAACCGCGCATCAGCCGCAGGGCGTTTTGCAGATGCTTGGCCAAACGGTAATCTGCGATGTGTCAATTCGCATTGACATGCATCAAATCCGGGTCACCGCCCGAAAATCGCCTCGGCCTCGGCGCGGCCCTTGGGTTGCAGCACCAACAGCCCACCCTCACGCGCGATCAGGCCGCGATCATGGGCGCGCAGCACGACAGAGCGCGCGCGCGGCTCCGACCAGCGCAGATGCGAGACCAGCGCGCGCAGCGTGTTTTCCTCGGCCATCGCGGGCGTGTCCGCATGGGTGAAAAGATGCGCGACCAGCGCCCGGCAATCATGATCAAGCCGCATCACCCGCCGCTGCATCGCCTGCGCCACCAGCCCCCGCCCCGGCGCAAACAGCAGCGCAAGCGCGAACCACAGCCCGGTCACGGCCGCCATCATCCCGCCGATGGACACATTCCAGCGCAGCGCCAGCACATAGCCCACACTGCACGCCGCAACCGAGAGCGCGACAGCAAGCACCAGCATCAGCCAGAGCCGCCGCGTCAGAAGATAGGCCGTCGCGGGGGGCACGATCACGAAAGCGATGAAGAGGATCGCGCCCACCGCGTCGAACGCCGCGACCGCCGTGACACTGGTCAGCGTGAGCACCGCGTAATGCAGAACGCCCGGCAGGAAACCCAGCGCGGCAGCCAGTCCGGGGTCAAAACTCGCCAGTTTCAACTCCTTCCAGAACGCGAGCACGAAGCCCAGATTGACGACCAGCACTGCGCCCAGCGTCACCACGGCAACCGGCACGGCCACGCCTGCCAGCTCCCATGTCGTCAACCAGACAAAGCCGATCTCGCCCAGCAGCACCGAGTCCACGTCGATATGCACATTGCGCGCATGGATCGAGATCAGGATCACCCCGGCCGCGAAAAGTGCCGGGAAAACCAGTCCGATTGCCGCGTCCATCTTGACCAGTCTGGAGCGCGCCAAAGCCTCGGTCAGCACCACGGTCAGCACGCCGGTCAGCGCCGCGCCCAGCACCTGCACCGGGCCGGAACTCTGGCCCGTGAGCAACCAGATCGTGATGATACCGAAGACGATGGAATGGCTGATCGCATCGGTCAGCATCGCATTGCCGCGCAGCACCAGAAACGTGCCGAGGATCGCCGCCGAACTGCCGGTCAGCATGCCCGTCAGCAGGATCATCGCCGGGATGGAGGCGAAGAATTCCGCGATCATCGCGCCGCCCCCGGTCGGGGACCTGACAGGGCGCGCGCCTCGGCATGCCCGGCCTCGGTCAATTCCCAATGCGGGCTTGGGTCTGCTGGCTGGCGCGTTGCGCGGATCAGGCCGCGCCGTTCGAGGGACGCGAGCCGCGCAGGCGTCGGCATCGCGCCGAGCGCTGTTGCCAGCACGCCGCGCGCAACCCTGTGGCCCCGGTCGTCATGGTCGCGCGCGACGCTTTGCAGCGCCGCCAGCACGCGCCCGTCACTGATCCGCGCCCGCGCCCGCCGCGCGGCCATCGCCTGCCAGACAAGCCCCCGCCCCGGTGCCAGCATCAGCGAGACAAGGACCACAGCCGTTGCCACCAGCACCACAACCGGCCCGGTCGCGAGCCCCCGCACGCTCGCGCTGATCAGCGCCCCCGCCACGCCCGACCCGGCCCCGATCAGCGCCGAGAGCGCGACCATCGCGCCCAGGCCCCGCACCCATTGCCGCGCGGCGACCGCAGGCGCGATCAGGAGCGCGACCATCAGCACCACGCCCACCAGTTGCAGGCCCACGACAATCGCCATCGCGACCATGACGGTCAGCACGGCCTCGAGAGCGGTCACCCGCAGCCCTTGGGCGCGGGCGAAATCGGGATCGAAACTGACCAGTTTGATCTCTTTCCACAGCGCCAGCACCAGCCCCAGCGCCGCCAGCCCGACCCCGCCCATGATCCACAGATCCGCAGGAAGGATCGCGGCCGCCTGCCCGAAGAGGAAGGTCATCAGCCCCAGACTGCCCGCGCTGCCCTGCCCCTGAATGACCGTCACCAGCACCACGCCCACGGCGAAAAACACGCTGAGCACAATGCCCAATGCGGCATCGGTCTTGAGCTGTGTGCGCCGGGTGATCAGCATCATGCACAGCGCCGCCAGCGCGCCAGTGACAAAGGCCCCCAGCATCACCGCGCCGAGATTGCGCCCGCCCGCGATCAGAAAGCCCAGACAAACACCGGGCAGGGCCGCATGGCTCAGCGCATCGCCCAAGAGGCTCTGGCGGCGCAACACTGCGAACGCCCCGAGCATCCCCGAGATCGCCCCGAGCATCGCCGCGCCAATCAGCACGGTCTGCACAATCGCGCTTGAGGCAAGCCCGCTCACTCGACGGCCCCCTCCGCCGGATGGGTGATCAGCGCCAGATGCCGCCCGTAAGCGGCGCGCAGATTGTCGGGCGTGTAGGTTTCGCGCACCGGGCCTTGCGCGATGATGCGGATATTGAGCATCACCATCCAGTCGAAATAACTCTGCACCGTCGTCAGGTCGTGATGCACCACGATCACAGTGCGCCCCGCATCGCGCAGGCGCTTGAGAAGCGCGATGATCACGACCTCGGTCGCCGCATCAACGCCTGCCATCGGCTCGTCGAGGATCAGGATCGGCGCGTCCTGCACCAGCGCGCGGGCGATGAAGACACGCTGCTGTTGCCCGCCCGAAAGCTGGCTGATCTGGCGGTCGGCATAATCCTGCATCCCCACTTCCGCGAGCGCCGCCAGCGCGCGGGCGCGGGCCTCGCGACCCGGCCTGCGGAACCAGCCGAGACTGCGATAGAGCCCCATCTCGACCACATCGCGCACAGATGTCGGGAAATCCCAGTCCACGCTATGGCGCTGCGGCACATAGCCGATCTGGCCGCGCATCTGCGCCACAGGCCGCCCCAAAAACCGCACATGCCCTGCCACAGGCCGGACCAAGCCCAGCGCGGCCTTGATCAGCGTCGATTTTCCCGCCCCGTTCGGCCCGATGATCGCGCACATCACCCCCGGCGGGATGTCGAGGTCGATATCCCAGAGCGCAGGCGCATCGCCGTAGCTGACCGTCAGATCCTCGACATGGAGCGCCTGATCCGGCTCGTGCAACTGATGTTCACGCATGGGCGGCCCGAGCGTCATTCCGCCAGCCCCCATGTCTCAGCCCAATCCGCCAGCGCCTCGGGCCAGTCGGGCAGCGTGCCGCCCAGCGCCTCCACAACGACCTGCGTATTCGCGCGGATCATGCCGATATAGGTGCCCTCAGGCGTCCCCGGCCCGCCCATCGCATCCGAGAAAAGCGCGCCGCCGATCGTGACCGCATGGCCCTGGCTGCGCAGTTCCGCAACCAGCGCCTCGATCGTGCGCGGATTGATCGTCGTCTCGACAAAGACCGCAGGGACGGCGTTTTCCACAACGAAGGCCGCCACGGCGCGGATATCACCGATGCTCGCCTCGGATTCGGTCGAAATCCCCTCGATGGCCTCGCTCGCTTCCATCCCGTAAGCATCGGCGAAATAATGAAAGGCATCATGCGCCGTGACCAGCATGCGCTGGCCTTCGGGGATCGAGCCGATGGCCGCGCTCACCCAGACATGCAGCGCATCGAGCCGTGCATCGAGCCCGGCGACACGTTCCGCCATCGCCTCTGCACAATCGGGGCGCTGCTCGGCCACGGCCCCGGCGATCACGGGCGCGATCTGCGCCCAACGGCTGACATCCATCCACAAATGCGGATCCACCGCGCCCGGTGCGTCCGGGTCTTCGAGAAGATCGCCCGCATCGAATGTCGCGCGCAACAGCCCGAGCGTCGGGGTGCGGCGCGAAAACCCCGCCAGCACCTCGGCCAGACGGGATTCCAGCGCCGGGTCGAGATAGAGCACCAGATCCGCCTGTGCGAGCCGCGTCACATCGCCGGGCGTCGCACGATAGGAATGCGGATCGCTGCCCGCACCAAGGAGCGCGCTGACCTCGGCGCAGTCCCCGGCAACATCAGCCGCGATATCCGCGATCATCCCGATGGTTGTCAGAATGTTCAGCGGGCTCGCCTGCGCCGGTGCAATGGTCGCGAGTCCCATCACCGCAGCAAGCGCGGTCATGCGTATTTTATCCGCCAGCATTTCTCTCCTCGAAGCCCACCGATTCGCCAAACCAAAATATGCAAATGAGAAGCGTTTGCAAGTACATTGCCTCAATCTCAGGTATGGCGTAAACAGATGCGTGAAAATCATCAAAATGCTCAGAATATGAGCAACGCAGTTGCGCAACTACTGGGGAAAGGCGTACAACCTGTGAGATAAAGAACGTCATGAGGCTGCAACAGATTTCATACAAGATCGGGACATAAGAAGATCACAGTTTTTGGATTTGTGAGGGTCCATTACAATGAACGAACTGATTTCCGTCTTTGCTACGCTCTACGCCTATATGGTGTTGTCCTACGGACTCGGATTTTACAGCGGACTCTTGACCACACCCAACGGTCACGAAGAGCTCTAGATCACGCCACCGGGGAAAAAGCGCGCCTGCGCATCCGGTCTCGCAGGGTGAGCTTGAACAGGCACTGAGTTCAGAGATCTACCAGACACTGACCAGCGGGCGCAGAGCGACATGCGCCTGCAACCGTTGCGCCAGAAGGAACATGCCGCCGATTTTGCGATGCATGAACAGCATATCCGCAGGCGGCACATGCCAGAAATCCCGCGCCTGCCCCAGCTCCGAGCCCGCCAGAGCCAGATCCGCGATCAGCGTCGAGGTCCCGAAATCATAGGCCCCGTCCGCGCGCAAGGGCGCGCTGGCCTGAAGCGCCAGCTCACTGATCAGGGCCTGCCGCTCTGCAGGTTGCGCAGCGCTGAAATAGCCGATGCGCGCCATCAGATCCCTGACCACCGCCCGGTCCTGCGCGAGAAGCGCATGTAAAAGCGCGCGGTAGCGCGCCGCCACATCGGGCACGATGGCCCGCGTCGCGCCGAAATCCAGCAACACGATGCGCCCATCCGGTGCCAGCCGGTAATTGGCGAAATTCGGGTCGGTCTGCATCTGACCCAGCGCAAAAATCTCACGCAGGACGAGCGTGATCAGATCACGCGCCGCACGGTCGCGCTGGGCCTGCGGCGCGTCGAGAAGCGCATCAATCGGCTGGCTGTAGATAAATTCCATCGCCAACACGCGGCGGGTCGACAGATCAGCGTGAAGCCGTGGCACGATGAAGGCCGGATCGTCTGCCAGCGCCGCCCCATACTCCGCAAGCGCCTGCGCCTCGCGGATGTAATCCGCCTCCTCATGCAGTTGCGCGCGCCCCTCATCGAGCAGCGGCGCAATGTCGAGATCACGCGGCAGCACGCCCGGCATACGCATCAACCGTCCCAGCGTCGCAATATCGCTGTCGATGCTCGCGGCGACACCGGGAAACTGCACCTTGATCGCCAACACCTGCCCATCGCGCAGAACCGCGCGATGCACCTGCCCGATAGAGGCCGCCGCGATGGGCCGCACATCGAAACGCGCGAAATGCCGCATCCAGTCGTGTCCCCATTCCGCGCTCAGCATGGCCTTGAGCTGGCGCGGCGGCATCGCCGGGGCCTCGGCCTGCAGCTTGCCGAGGATCGCCGTCAGCTCTGGCGACAGGATCATGCCATTTTCCATCGACAGCATCTGCCCCAGCTTCATGGCCGCCCCGCGCAGATGCGCAAGCCCGCCTGCGAGCCGCAGCGCATTCGCAGGGCTCAGCGCCGCCTGAGCCAGATCAGGACGATTGCCCCGCAGAACCTGTCCCATGGCAGTGCCAAGCGTCGCGCCCAGCATCCCCCCGGCAACCCGCCCCAGATGCAGGTTGCGCGCCAGGGCACGTTCAGGGACAGAACGGGGGCGAAACTCACTCATGCGCGCAGAGATGGGGCGCAAAACCACGAAATCCAGCGCCACGCGCGGCAAAACAAAAACCCCCGCCGCAAGGCAGGGGCTTTTTGAAAGTGGCGCGGTTGACGGGGCTCGAACCCGCGACCCCCGGCGTGACAGGCCGGTACTCTAACCAACTGAGCTACAACCGCGCGATGCGCCCGACCTACGCAATCCGACCCGTGCCGTCAAGCCGAAAACGCATCACAGCCGCGAGTTATCGCGCTTTCGCATCGCGCATCTGACGCAAAGCCAGAACGCCCAGAAACGCCAGATAGATCAGGTCAATCACCAGAAGCGTGGCCCAGGTCCGCAGCACCAGAAGCCCAGCAAACCCGGTCATGGCGATCAGCACCCAGACCGCGTTTTCGCGCGCGATCCGGATACCCTTGAGCGAGGGCGTCGGCAAACGCGAGACCATCAGAAGCCCGATCCCCGCCAGATACAGCGCCGCCAGAAAGGGCAACCGCGACGGATCAAACAGGCCCGAAAGCCCCAGATAGACCGGCAACAGCCCCAGCATCGCGCCGGCCGGGGCAGGAACCCCCACGAAATGACGCGCAGGCGCGTCATCCGTCGCCCCGCGCGAGATATTGAACCGCGCGAGCCGCAGGCAACAGCAGACCGCGAAAATCAGCACGAAAATCCAGCCCACCCCGGCCATCGGCTCGGCGAGCGCATAGCCGAAGACCAGAAAACCCGGCGCGACCCCGAAACTGACGAAATCGGCGAAACTGTCGAGCTCCGCACCGAAAGAGCTCGCCGCATTGAGCTTGCGCGCCAGCATCCCGTCGATCCCGTCCATGACAGCGGCGAAAATGATCAGCGCCGCGGCCAGTTCGAATCGCTCGTCGAAAGTGAAGCGAATCGCGCTCAAACCCGCGCACATGCCCAAGATCGTCACCAGATTCGGGACCAGATGCAGCAGCGTCAGGCGGTCGCGCGGGGCCATCTCAGCGAATATCCGCAATCCGGCGCGGCTCGGCGCTGGTCAGATCCGCGATCACGGTCTCGGCGGAAATCATCGTCTGGCCGAGCGCCACCAGCGGCTCCACACCCTCGGGCAGATAGACATCGACGCGGCTGCCGAAGCGGATCATCCCGAAGCGCGCGCCGGTTTCCAGCGCCGTGCCTTCCTCGACCTCGCACAGAATCCGCCGCGCCACGAGCCCCGCGATCTGCACCACCGCGATCTTGCGCCCGTCGACCATCTCGATCGCCATGGAATTGCGCTCATTGTCCACGCTCGCCTTGTCGAGCGAGGCATTCAGGAATTTCCCCGGCCGGTAAGCGATCTTCGCGATCTTGCCCCCGATGGGCATCCGGTTCACATGGCAGTTGAACACATTCATGAAGACCGACACCCGCGTCAGCGCCTGATCGCCCATTTCCAGCTCGGCAGGCGGCACGGCAGGCTCGATCAGCGAGATCACCCCATCGGCAGGGCTCACCATCAGCCCCTCGCGGATCGGGGTATGGCGGTCGGGATCGCGGAAGAAATAATAGCACCAGACCGTCAGCCCGACCCCGATCCAGCCCAAAGGCTGCGCGAGCAGGAACAGGAGCACTGTCACACCTGCAAAGATGCTGATGAATTTATAGCCCTCCTTGTGGATCGGCTTGACGACCGTCGAAAGCATGTCCTGCGCCATCTCTGTCCTTTATCCGTTAAAGCGGCTCGATATCGCCCTCGGCCCGCATTGCGTGGAACGCTGCCACGAAACCCACGAGTTGCCCCACCGCAATGGCGTCGCGCAAGCCCTGCATCAAGCGCTGGTAGTATCGCAGATTATGCCAGGTCAACAGCATCGCGCCGATAATCTCATCGGATTTGATCACATGATGCAGATAGGCCCGGCTATAGCCCGTGCAGGCAGGACAATCGCAGCCCTCTTCCAGCGGACGCGGATCATCGCGGTGGCGCGCATTGCGCAGATTGACCGACCCCCGCGCCGTCCAGCCCTGCCCCGTCCGCCCCGACCGCGAGGGCAGCACGCAATCGAACATATCCACGCCGCGCTCCACCGCGCCGACGATGTCATCGGGCTTGCCCACCCCCATCAGATAGCGCGGCTTGTCCTCGGGCAGTTGGCCGGGCGCGTAATCAAGCACACCGAACATCGCCTCCTGCCCCTCACCGACCGCGAGCCCGCCAATGGCATAGCCCTCGAAGCCAATGGTGCGCAGCGCCTCGGCACTCTCGGCGCGCAGATCCGGCTCAAGCCCGCCCTGCTGGATGCCGAAGAGCGCATGGCCCGGCCGGTCGCCAAAGGCCGTGCGGGACCGCTCGGCCCAGCGCATGGACAGGTCCATCGACGCCTGCGCCTGGGCGTGTTCCGCCGGAAACGGCGTGCATTCGTCGAAGGCCATCACGATGTCGGACCCCAGCAGGCGCTGGATCTCCATGCTGCGTTCGGGCGTCAGCATCTGGGCCGAACCGTCGATGTGGGACT
>PXDM01000329.1 GCA_003565055.1 Paracoccaceae bacterium | reverse complement strand
GTCAGCCAATGGGCAGCGGTCGAGGCACTGACAGGACCGCAGGACTATATCGCGACCAACAATGCGCTGTTCCAGCGTCGCCGGGATCTGGTGGTGGAAATGCTCAACTCCGCCGAAGGGGTGGAATGCCCGGTGCCCGAAGGCGCTTTCTACGTCTATCCTTCGATTGCGGGCTGCATCGGCAAGACATCGGCGGGCGGCACGACAATCAGCGATGACGAGGCTTTCGCGACTGCGCTGTTGGAGGAAAAAGGCGTCGCGGTTGTCTTTGGCGCAGCCTTTGGCACATCGCCCTGTTTCCGGGTGAGCTATGCGACCTCGGATGAGGCTTTGCGCGAAGCCTGCACGCGGATCCAGGATTTCTGCGCCGGGCTGAAATAGACGCGTCGGGGGGCTCTGCCCCCCTACCCCCGGAGTATTTTACGCAAGAAAATGAAGATCAGCGGATTTTCAGTGTGGCAAGGCCGATCAGCGCCAAGACCAACGCGATGATCCAGAAGCGGATCACGATCTGCGGCTCCGCCCAGCCCTTCTTCTCGAAATGGTGGTGGATCGGGGCCATGAGAAAGACGCGTTTTCCGGTGCGCTTGTAATAGAGCACCTGGATCACGACCGAGAGTGTCTCGACCACAAAAATCCCGCCGACGATGCCCAGCACGATCTCGTGCTTGATTACGACCGCGATGGCACCAAGGGCACCGCCCAGCGCGAGCGAGCCAGTATCTCCCATGAACACGGCCGCAGGCGGCGCGTTATACCACAGGAAGCCAAGGCCACCGCCCGCGAGCGCTGCGGTGAAGATCAGAAGTTCCCCCGCGCCCGGCACGTAATGCACATCGAGATAGGACGTGAAATCGACGCGCCCCACAGCATAGGCGATGACCCCCAAGGTGCCCGCCGCGATCATGACCGGCATGATCGCCAGCCCGTCGAGCCCATCGGTCAGGTTGACCGAATTGGCCGCACCGAGGATCACGAAGCCCGCAAAGGGAATGAAGAACCAGCCCAGATTGATCAGCACTTCCTTGAACACTGGCACCGCCAGTTGCCCGGTCAGATCCGGCGGATGCAGATACATGGAAGCCGCCCCGGCCCCGAGGCCGATCAGCGCCCCCAGCAAGATCCGCATCCGCGCGGGCACGCCCTTCACATTGCCTTTGGAGACTTTGGCGAGGTCATCAGCAAAGCCGATCAGCCCGAAGCCCACAGTGACCAGCAGGACGATCCAGACATAGGCATTGTCGAGGCGCGCCCAGAGCAGGGTTGCGACTGTGAGCGCCGAAAGGATCAGCAACCCGCCCATCGTCGGCGTGCCGGTCTTGGTCAGCAGATGGCTTTCAGGGCCGTCCTCGCGGATGGGCTGGCCATTTGTCTGGCGTTTGCGCAGCATGTTGATCAGCGGCTTGCCGAAGATGAAGCCGAACACGAGAGCGGTGAAGAACGCGGCCCCCGCACGGAAAGTGATATAGCGAAACAGGTTCAGCCCCGGCACTGTATCGGCGAATTCTGTCAACCAGAATAACATGGCACCCCTATCCTCACTCTACCTTTGGCGCTGTATCGAGTGCGCGCAGCCGTGCGACCATGCGCGAGACGAAACTCGATTTCGAGCCTTTGACCAGAACAATATCACCCGGCACAACAAGGTTCTTCGCCTGTTCCAGCAGTTCCTCCACCTGCGCGACATGTTTGCCGCGCTTGCGGGCGGGCAAACGCGCATGCAGCGCGGCCATGCGCGGGCCCACGCAATGCACCAGATCAATCTGCGCCATAACCGGCAGATCCGCGATACCAGCATGGAGCGCCTGTTCCTGCGGCCCCAGTTCCAGCATATCACCCAGAATCGCCACGCGGCGCGGGCTGCGGCTGCCCGCTCCCTGCCCCGGTGTCAGCCCGACGAGCATGTTTAGCGCAGCCTCCAGCGAGGCTGGATTGGCGTTGAACGCGTCGTCGATCAGCGTGAAGCTCAACTCTTCCACCGGGTCGAGCGTGATCACCTGACGCTGGCCGCGCCCCGCCGGGGGCTGCCAACGCCCGAGCGCCAACGCGGCGCGGGTCAGATCAAGGTCCAGCGCCTCGGCGACCGCGAGGCAGGCCAGCGCGTTCATGCCGAAATGCGCGCCGGAATTCGCGAGCCGCACGGCGAGGCTGAGCCCGCCCAGTTGCGCGCGCATCACCAGCGCGGCATCCGTCTGCGTCATATCATGGAGCCGCACCCTGTCTGCGGCTTTGCCAAAGGGCAGGCAGGTCGCGCCGCTGGCCTCTGCGGCGGCCTCAAGGATCGGGCTGGTGGGCAGATCGGATGGGTAGATCGCATGTGCATCACGCTCCAACCCGTAGAAGATGCTCGCTTTTTCATGCGCGATGCCGTCAATGTTCTCAAAGGCTTCAAGATGCGCGGGTGCAATGGTCGTGATCAGCGCGACATGCGGGCGGGCGAGGCGCGCGAGCGGCGCGATCTCGCCGGGATGGTTCATGCCAATCTCGATCACAGCGAAATCAGCATGCGGATCCAGCCGGGCGAGTGTGATCGGAACACCCCAGTGATTGTTGAAACTGGCCTCGGCGGCATGGGTGCGGCCGAAATCGGCCAGCATCTCGCGCAGCATTTCCTTGGTCGAGGTTTTGCCCGCAGAGCCTGTCACCGCGATGATGCGCGCCCGCGCGCGTGCGCGTCCGGCAGCCCCCAGGGCTGTGAGCGCGGCCATGACATCGGGCACGATCAGAAGCGGCGCGTCCTCGGCGACGCCCTCGGGCCGGTGCGACACAAGCGCTGCCGCAGCTCCCTTCTCCAGTGCTTGAGCAACGAAATCATGCCCGTCGCGCGCGGCTTTTAGCGCGATGAACAGATCCCCCGGCTGCAGGCTGCGCGTGTCGATGGAAATGCCTGTCGCGCCCCAGTCGCGCGTTGCCTGCCCGCCTGTGGCAAGCGCGGCCTCCGAGGCGGTCCAGAGCGTCACGCCCGTGCCTCCAGCGCGGCGATGGCCACTGACGCCTGCTCGACATCATCGAAAGGATAGACCGTCTCGCCGATGATCTGCCCCGTTTCATGCCCCTTGCCCGCGATCAGGAGCGCATCGCCCGGCCCCAGCGCATCGACTGCGCGCAGGATCGCTTCGGCGCGGTCAGCGACCTCATGGGCCTCTGGGCACGCCTCCAGAATCGCGGCGCGGATTGTCGCCGGGTCCTCGGAGCGGGGATTGTCGTCGGTGACATAGGCAATATCGGCATGTTCCGCCGCCGCGCGCCCCATCAGTGGACGTTTGCCCCGGTCGCGGTCGCCGCCCGCGCCAAAGACCACGATCAGGCGGCCCATCACATGCGGGCGCAAGGCGCGCAGCGCGACTTCGAGCGCGGCCGGCGTATGGGCGTAATCGACAAAGACCGGCGCGCCATTGGTCCGGGTGCCTGCCAGTTGCATCCGCCCGCGCACGCCCTCAAGGCGCGGCAGGCGCATCGCGATCTCTGGCATCTCTGCGCCGCAAGCGAGCACCAGCCCGACTGCGGCCAGCACGTTTTCGGCCTGAAACCCGCCGATCAACGGCAGATGCTCCTGAAAGACCCGCCCATCATAGGAAAAGCGCAGGGTCTGGCCAGCGCTGTCATAGCGCTGATCAAGGATGCGCAGATCGCTTTCTTCTGCCCGCCCGATGGTCAGCGTGCCCTGCCCGCGCGCCTCCGCAATGCGCAGGATCGCCGCGCCCGCCGGGTCGTCCATATTGATGACGGCCACGCCATCATCCGGCAGCAGGCGCTCGAAAAGCTGTGCCTTCGCCGAAAGATAGGCTTCCATCGTCAGGTGATAATCAAGATGGTCCTGCGAGAGATTGGTGAAAGCCGCCGCTGCGAGGCTGACCCCGTCGAGACGGCGCTGCTCCAGCCCATGCGATGACGCCTCCATCGCTGCATGGGTCACGCCCGCCTGCGCCATCTCGGCAAGCAGGCGGTGCAGCGTGATCTGGTCGGGCGTCGTATGCGCAAGCGGGGCAGAAAACGCGCCCTCGATGCCTGTCGTGCCGATATTCGCGGCCTCATGGCCCAGATGCGTCCAGATCTGGCGCGCGAAACTTGCCACCGAAGTCTTGCCATTGGTCCCGGTCACCGCGACCATCGTGGCGGGCTGTGCCCCGAACCAGAGCGCTGCGGCCCCGGCAAGCGCCGCGCGCGGGTCTTCGGCCAGAACCAGCGCCGCCTCCGCGCCCGCGAGCACCTCCGCCGCGATCTCGGCCCCTTCGCGGTCAGTCAGCACGGCAGACGCGCCCATGCGCAGCGCATAGGTGATGAATTCCGCGCCATGCATACGGCTGCCGGGAAGGGCTGCGAAGAGCGCGCCCTCGCGCACGGCACGACTGTCAATCGCGAGCCCCGTGACCGTGACATTGCCGCCCCGCGATGGGCTGAGGCCGAGCGCCGATAATGGGCGGGGGGGCTGATCGGTCACGCGATGGCACTCCTGACGGCGAATGAGTTGGGGCCTGTTACTCCAGAATGGCGCTGGTCTTCAATGGCGCAGTTCTTCAATGGCCCTGCGCAAGCCGCGCATTGGCGTCATCGAGCGAAACCGGGCGCAGACCCAGAAGCGGCGCCACGCGGCGGGTGATTTCCGCCGAGACCGGCACAGCGGTCCAGCCTGCTGTCCGGCGCGGCTCTGGGCCGGTCGTATCAGCGGGCTCATCCAGCGTGACGACCAGCACATAGCGCGGGTCATGCGACGGGAAGACGCTTGCGAAGGTGGCCAGAACCGCGTCCTTCTTGTAGCCGCCCCCGCGCGGGTTGGGGATATCAGCAGACCCCGTCTTGCCGCCCACCGGGTAGCCGGGAATGCGCGCGAAGGACGCCGTGCCTTCCTGAACAACCTGATGCAGCATCAGGCGCTTTTGCGCAGAGGTGCGCGCCGAAATCAGCCGCTCGCCGAGCTGAACCCTGTCTTGCTTGAGCAAGGTCGGCGTCACGCGAAAGCCGCCATTGACCAGCGCAGAATACCCGGCTGCAAGCGCCAGCGGGCTGGTGGACATGCCATGCCCGTAGGAAATCGTCATTACCGACAGATCAGACCAGCGCGGGGGCAGCAGCGGACGGGCGCGGGCGGCCTCGGCGAGTTCGAGCGGCATCGTGTCCAGAAAACCGAATTTGCGCAAAAACTCCTGTTGCCGCTCAGCCCCGATGGGCTGCATGATCCGCGCGGTCCCGATATTGGACGACCGGACCATCACATCCTTGACCGAAAGCTGCGGGCCATAGTTGCGGTAATCGCGAATACGGAACCGCCCGAAGGTCAGCGGGCCGCGCGTGTCGATCATCGTCTCGGGCGTGACTTCGCCATCGTCCAGCCCTTGCGCCACAGCAAAGGCTTTCATCACCGAGCCAAGCTCGTAATAACCCTGAACCGCGCGGTTGAAGAGCGGGCTGTCAGCGGGCTCTCCCTCAGTTGGCGGCGCGGGGCGGTTATTGGGATCGAAATCGGGCAGCGAGACAAGGCTGATCACTTCGCCCGAGTGAACATCCATCAAGACAGCCGTCGCACCGCGCGCATTGAGCATCTGCTTGCCGCCTTCGAGCACTTCCGTCACGACTGCCTGAACCGTCAGATCGAGGGACAGTTGCAGCGGTGTGTCGATCTGCGCCGGATCGCGCAGCCGGTCTTCGAAATACAGCTCCGCGCCCGCCACGCCGATGACTTCTGCCGCCCGCACGCCTTGTTGGCCGAAACTGGCCCCACCGAGCACATGCGCGGCCATGCGTCCGTTGGGATAAAGGCGCATCTCGCGCGGTCCAAAGAGCAGCCCCGGCTCGCCGATATCATGCACGGCCTGCACCTGTTCGGGCGACAGGCGCGTGCGGATCCAGATGAAGCGACGGTTGGGATCGGTGAAGCGCGCCTGCATCCGCTCGGCATCCACTTCGGGGAAAATGCGCCCCAGCTCTTGCGCGGCGCGCACAGGATCGACCATACGCCGCGTTTCGGCATAGAGCGCGTGTGTCGCCAGATTGGTCGCGAGCACCCGGCCTTCGCGGTCCACGATCTCGGCGCGCGCACTGGAGATGTTCTCGCTCACGCCGCGCGCCAGTTCCACCGGCGTCGTGGCCGCCAGAAGCCCCATGCGTGCGCCGAGGACGACGAAGGCGGACACAAAAACCAGCGCCAGCACCAGAAGCCGCCCCTCAGCGCGGCTGCGGGCATTGTCGCGCGCCGCTTCCTGACGCAAACGGCGGTTTTCCTGCTCGATATGATCGGGGTTCTCCCCTGTCGCGCGTGCCGCGAGAATGCGCGCGAGCGGACGTAGCGGTGTGCGGATCATAACGGCTCCTCCTCTTGCGCGCCCATTGTGACGGGAAGCGCTGCTGTCGTTGCCTCCTGCACTTCCACGGCATCGGTGATGCGCGCACGCGGAACGGGGAGCGGATAGACGATCTGCCCGATGCTCCCGAAATGCGCCCCGGTCATCGGCACCAACTTGAGCTCGGCAAGGTTCACATCGACCAGCTCGCGCAGCCGGTCGGGACGGTTGAGATAGGCCCATTCCGCGCGCTGGATCCGGATCGCTTCCTCCAGGGAAGCGATCCCGCGTTCGAGACTGCGGCGCTCATTCATCGCCTGCTGGGTCAAATGGTTTTCGCGGTAAGCCCAGGCGGCCAGTGCGATCACGGACAAGGCCGTGCACAAATACAAGAGACTTCGCATGACTGTTCTACCTCTTCTTGTCCATCACGGGGGCCGGAAGCCCCAGCTCGTCGCGCGGTGCAGGCCCGGCCGCCGCATCGAGCCGTTCGGCCAGTCGAAGCCGCGCCGAGCGCGCGCGCGGGTTTTCATCGAGTTCCTGCGCATCCGCCGCGATCCCGCTGCGTTTGATCAACCGGAAGCGCGGGGCCTCTTGCGGGGCCTCCGGGCTGTAGCGATTGGCACGCCCCCCCTGCCCCGAGCGCGCGGCGAAAAAGCGCTTCACGACGCGGTCTTCCATCGAATGGAAGCTTACCACTGCGAGCTTGCCGCCGGTTTTGAGCGCGCGTTCTGCCGCTTCCAGCCCTGCCACAAGCGCCGTGAATTCCGCGTTGACCGCGATGCGCAGCGCTTGAAAGCTGCGGGTCGCCGGGTGGCTTTGACCCGGTTTCGGACGCGGCAGGCAGGCGGCGACGATCTCGGCCAGCTGCAGCGTGGTCTCGATAGGGCTGTCGGCACGCGCACGCACGATCGCCCGCGCGATACGGCGCGAGGCGCGTTCCTCGCCGAAATGGTAGAGGATATCGGCCAGCACAGCCTCATCTTCGGCATTCACCAGGTCCCGCGCCGATGGTCCGCTCTGGGCCATGCGCATATCGAGCGGGCCGTCCTTAGCGAAGGAAAAACCGCGCGCGGCCTGATCAAGCTGCATCGACGAGACCCCGAGATCGAGCACCACCCCGTCAATCAGCCCGCCTGCATGGAGGTCAAGCTCCGCGAAATTCCCCTGCACCAGCCTGAGCCGCTCACCGTAGGGCGCGCCCCAGTCACGCGCCATTTGCAGCGCGAGCGGGTCCTGATCGACGCCGATGACCTGATCCGCGCCCGCGTCCAGCAGCGCGCGCGCATAGCCGCCTGCGCCAAGCGTGCCGTCAAGCCAGATGCCTTCGATCGGGGCCAGATGCTGCAGGATGGGGCGCAGCAAGACAGGGATATGCGGGGGTTTGGCCGCGTCCTGCATCATGCCTCGCCATTGGATCGGCTACCTGAGGAAAAGAGCACCCGCATATCGAAATCGGGCGCGTGGTCTTCATCATCCTCATCAGCCTCATCATCGCCATACAAGTCTTGATAGGTCTCGTTCTTCCAGACCTGAAAATGGTCATTCATCCCCACGAAGCGCGCTTTCTCATCCGGGATCAGGTCGAGCTTGTCGCGCAAGGATTGCGGCAGGATGATGCGGCCATCCTCGTCGATCTGCGCTTCGATGGAATGGGCATGGTAGACGCGCTCGAGCTTCTTGCGCTCGGGCGAACCGGGCTGCATCGCGTCGATGCTGGCGTCGATCGTCTCCATGGCGTTCAATGTGAAGCAGTCGAGCCGCTTCTGAAATTTCAGACCGAAAACGATAATGAAATTCGGGCGCTGCCCCGCGCTCCATTCGGGATCACCCTCTTCAATCACACGGCGGAACGAAGCCGGGACCGAAACACGGCCCTTTCCATCCACCTTCTGGTGGTATGTGCTTCTGAACCTGCGTGCCACTGCGCGGCGGTCCTTTTTTCTTGTCGCACCCGAGTGATTCGGGCAGAAATGAAAACGGCGGACCGAGCTGCTGCCACTGCTCGATCCGCCGACTGTCCCATCGCTGGGGCCCGGTTGGCGCTCGCTCCTTGGGGGAGGGGATGCTGCTCGCGAGCGCGCCGGATCTCTTTTTTCGATGAGCGAGGTGCCTGTATGAAACTCTTTGCCTCGGTGGGGTCTTGG
>PXDM01000297.1 GCA_003565055.1 Paracoccaceae bacterium | reverse complement strand
GGGCTTGAAGCCCGGAGATCAATGGTGCCTTTGTGCGCGGCGCTTCCTGCAGGCCCATGACGAAGGCGTGGCCCCGAAGCTGCGGCTCCAGGCAACGCATCTGCGCGCCCTGGAAATTGTGCCGTTGGAGATTTTGCAGAGCTATGCGCTCGACCCCGCCTGATCATCGTGGCCTGATGTGCCTCGCAAGTCATCCGCCAGAAGATCATCAATGAAAATGCTCATCAACTGCCCGCGCCCGCTCACCCCGGCCTTGCGATAGATCGCATTGCTCTGGGCTTTGACAGTGCCCTCGGAGGTGTTGCGGAATGCGGCAATTTCTGCGGTTGAAAATCCCTTGAGCACGAAAAAGGCCACATCGCGCTCGGCCGGGGTCAAGGCCCATTGCGCGAAATGCTGCTCCAGCACCTCCATGAACGCGCTCGACGCACGCTGGAGCTGCGCCTCTGCGCGCCCAAGCCGGAGTTGCGATTGGGCAAGCAGGACACCCGACATCACGAGGCCGATCAGCAAGGCCACCGCCGCGCCGATTTCCATCATCTCGCGCGTCTGCCAGTCAATCGGCTGGCGCTCGATGCCGAGAATGGACATGCCAATATCGCTGATGAAAAACAGCGCGCCAATCGCCTGAACCATAACCATCAATAAAATCAGAACCTTGAACTTCACGATAAAATCCCTTCGTGTCGTTCGGGCCTAATCGGATTGCGCAGGATTGTCACCATCACAATTCAGCCCCCCGCATCCGGCGGGCCGTGATCCGACAGCACCTGCCCACCGCGTGGCATGGCGACGCTGTCCGCCGGTGGCGCATCTTCGGGGCTGAATTCCACGGCATAGTCGCGCAGGATCTGGCCTGACGACAAATCCAGCACCACCTCGCGCCAGATCAACCCGCGCGATGCCACGACGCGCACGCGCCCGAGCAAGGTGCGCGTGACAGAGGCGATCGAATAGCCCTGCCCTTCGAGCGCCTCGCTGATCATTTCGGGCGTGATCCGCTGCTCCGACGCTGCGACTGGCGAACTCGCGAAAGCGAGCAACGTCAGGAGCAGAAACGTCAAGCGACGCAGCCTCGTCAATACAGATCCCATCATGATGGATCACCTAGCATCAAATGCGTATGCCGCATCCCGACAGCATAGCAGCGGGATGCGGCGAACGCATGTTACTTGTTACGCAGACTCGCACTCTCAGATATGTCACCCTTTGGCCGAATGGACCTGAGGCAACAGCACTTTTGCGATGAAGCGGCACCAATTACACACTGCACATGCACGCACCCGCTCACGCCTTCTGGCGCGACCCAAAAGCGCAAAATCCGATCAACACCCTTCACATACGCTTGTCAGCCATCGCTGGCGTGACCGTCTCCGGTTACGCCAGTCTGTGCGGGCTATCTATTGAGCAGAGGTTTATTTCACGGCCATAAACTATAGTTTAGGCGCTCATCTCAAAGCCCAGATGCTTGGCGACCGTGAAAATATCCTTGTCGCCGCGCCCGCACATATTCATCACCAGCAGATGATCCGACGGCAGGTCCGGCGCGATCTTGAGAACATGGGCAAGCGCATGGCTGGGTTCCAGCGCCGGGATGATCCCTTCGAGCGCACAGCAGGTCTGAAACGCCTCAAGCGCCTCATCATCTGTGATCGAGACATACTCCGCGCGGCCCATATCCTTCAGCCAGGCATGTTCCGGCCCGATGCCCGGATAATCGAGCCCGGCGGAAATGGAATGCCCTTCGAGGATCTGGCCATCTTCGTCCTGCAAAAGGTAAGTGCGGTTGCCATGCAGCACGCCCGGACGCCCACCCGTGAGCGAGGCGCAATGCTCCATCCGGTCATCGACACCGCGCCCGCCCGCCTCGACGCCGATGATGCGCACGTCCTTGTCATCGAGGAACGGATAGAACAGCCCCATCGCATTCGACCCGCCGCCAATCGCCGCGATGATCGTATCGGGCAGCCGCCCTTCGCGCGCCATGATCTGCTCGCGCGTCTCCTTGCCGATGATCGACTGAAAATCGCGCACCATGGCCGGATAAGGATGCGGCCCGGCGACAGTGCCGATGCAGTAGAACGTGTCGCGCACATTGGTCACCCAGTCGCGCAGCGCATCATTCATCGCGTCTTTCAGCGTGCCGCGACCCGAGCGCACGGGCACGACTTCCGCGCCCAGCAGCTTCATCCGAAACACGTTCGGGGCCTGCCGCTCGACATCATGCGCGCCCATATAGACCACGCATTTCAGCCCGAAGCGCGCGCAGACCGTGGCGGTCGCAACCCCGTGCTGGCCTGCGCCCGTCTCGGCGATGATGCGGGTCTTGCCCATGCGCATCGCCAGCAGGATCTGGCCCAGCACATTGTTGATCTTATGCGCGCCGGTATGGTTCAGCTCATCGCGCTTGAGATAAATCTTCGCGCCACCGCAATGCTCGGTCAGCCGCTCGGCATGATAGAGCGGCGAGGGGCGGCCCACGTAATGCGTCCAGAGATCGTCCATCTGCGCCCAGAAACTGTCGTCTGTCTTGGCGCGTTCGTATTCGGCTTCCAGATCGAGGATGAGCGGCATCAGCGTCTCGGAGACGAAGCGCCCGCCATAGATGCCGAAGCGGCCCTGCTCATCGGGGCCGGTCAGGAAGGAATTGATCAGATCGTCTGGCATGGCTTGTGTTTCCCTGTCTGGCTGTGATTCTGTCCTAGCGCCCGCGCAAGGGGCAGGCAAGAGCGCGCATCTAACGCTCGAGGATCATGCGGTCGCCCTCGATGGTGATCCGCGCGAAACGGCGCAGATAGGCCATGCCCAGAAGCGAGACATCCAGCGCGCCTTCATTCACGAAAGCGGTGACATCCGTGTCACGAAATTCCAGATCATCCGCGCCCAGCACCACCTCATCCAATGTCACACGGGCCGTGCGCACCACGCCGTTCGCCGTACGCGCCTGTCCCAGATAGGACAGCGCCTGCGGGTCGAACCCGACCCGCGCGGCATCGGACTGCGTGAGCACGATTTCCGTCGCGCCTGTATCGAGCATGAAATCAGTGGGCGTGCCATTGACGGCCATGGTCAGGTTGAAATGACCCGAGCGGTCTGCCTGCAAGACCAGCGCGCCGTCGCCCGTGACCGCAATGCGATTGCTGTCGCTGATATCCTGCCAGAGCGCATAGCCCGCAGCGACACCCACGAAGATCAGGCCCCAAAGCATCAGATGGCGGAGGCTCTGGCCGAGCCCTTGGGTACGCGAGATCAGCACATAGCTGACCAGCACAGTGCCCCAGATGCCCAGATAGACCAGCCGTGCGATTTGATCGCCGTCGAAATCCATGCCCTGCCCTTCTTTGATGCCCGTCTTAAATGAGGGGTGCCGATGCGTTTGTCATTGGGCCTCACGCAGCCGTGACGTCGTGATCATAGATCCAGCCGAATTGACGCAGCGGCGCATTCGGAACGATCCGCCCTGATGCTCGCAGGGCCAGATGCGCCAAGGGGGCCAGCGGCGCGCGCAGATGGTAGTTGCGGGCGCTACGATTGGCGGCCTCGACCACGCGGAGGACGCGGTTGCGCCGCGCCGCCTGATAGGCCGCGAGCCCAGCGGCCACATCTGGCGCAGCCTCCAAGCTGCGGGCCAGCACGAAGGCATCTTCGAGCGCCATATTCGCCCCCTGCGCCATGAACGGCAGGGTCGGATGCGCCGCGTCGCCGAGGATCGCGGCATGCCCGCGATGCCAGTGACGCGCGACCGGGTGGCGGAACAGGCCCCAGAGCCAGAGCGTCTCGACCTGCGCGAGCCAATCGGGCACCGGGCCGCCAAACCCCGCGAAGGCCGCGCGCAGCGCGTCGGGATTGCCCGGATGGCTCCAGCCCTCGGCAGCCCAGGCCCGGCGTTCTTCGACGGCGACGATATTGCGCAGTTGCCCGGCCCGCAGGGGGTAGCTGACCAGATGCCGCCCCGGCCCCATGAACACTTCCGCCGCGCGCGGGGCATCGGGCGTGCAGGGGATGAGTGCGCGCCAGGCCACCTGGCCTGTGAAAAACGGGGCGTCAGGCGCGGCCGGGTCCAGTGCCGGGCGGATCTGTGAGTGCAACCCGTCCGCGCCGAGGATCAAATCTGCGCGCAGCACCTCGCCGCCCTCCAGCGTGACCGAGGGACGCGGGCCGTCGGGATCGCAGGCCACGACTCGCGCGACCATGCGCGTCTCGACCCCGCCCAGACCACTGCGCAACACCTCGATCAGATCGGCGCGGTGGATCAGGTGGAAGCCCGGCCCGTCTTCGGGCAGATCGAGACGCAAGACCTCGCCCCCGGACGCGCCCTTGCGCAGCACCACTGCCGCGCTGCGATCGCCTAGCCGCGCCAGTTCCGCCCCCTGCCCCAGCGCGGTGATGACCCGCGCGCCATTGGGGCTGATCTGCAGGCCCGCGCCATGCTCCAGAAACCCGGCGGCTTGCTCAAGCAGCAGCACCTGCGCCCCGCGCTGCGACAATGCGCTTGCCGCTGCGAGCCCCGCGACCCCGCCGCCGACGATCACGACTTCCAGACTCTTCACTGACATCCAATCCCCCTGACGCAAAACACCGGACGCGCCGCGCCCGGTGTTCTGTCATCTCACATCACGCGCGCAAGCTCAGTCGTCGCGATGCACCCGTTCATTGCGCTCATGGGCTTCCTGCGCCTGCAAGGTCATGGTCGCAATCGGACGCGCATCAAGACGTTTGAGCGAAATCCGTTCACCCGTCGCTTCGCAATAGCCAAAGTCGCCGCTGTCAATCCGCCGCAGCGCCGCGTCGATCTTGGAAATCAGCTTGCGCTGGCGGTCGCGCGTGCGCAATTCAAGCGCACGGTCGGTTTCTTCCGAAGCCCGGTCAGCGACATCAGGAATATTGCGGCTGGAATTGGCCAGTTCGACCAGTGTTTCCTGCGAGCCTTTGAGAATATCTTCTTTCCACACAAGGAGCTTGCGCCGGAAATATTCGAGCTGGCGCTCATTCATGAACGGTTCGTCTTCAGCCGGTCGATAATTCTCTGGGAGAAAAATTTCTTGCTTCATGCCTCGCTCCTCGTTGTCACTAGAAACATAAGTGTTGAGGTTGCCCATCTCGTGTCACCTATATCCCGCCCTCGAAGGGCGAATACCGGAAGCGCCGCCAGATGTCACGCGCTTTCGGGACAAACTGCGATCACAGTATTGCCGCGCAGTGACAGTGCCTTGTCGGTGAGCATGTACCGCGTTAAGTAGGATCGAAGCGCAAGTGGCGGTGCCTGATAGAAAATTACTGAATTGGAGTTGGGATGCGTTTCGCCTCGACAGAGACATATATCGCAAGCGACGATCTGCAAGTCGCCGTCAATGCGGCGGTCACGTTGCAGCGCCCGCTTCTGGTCAAAGGTGAGCCGGGCACCGGCAAGACGGAGCTTGCGCGGCAGGTCGCGACCTCACTGGGGCTGCCAATCATTGAATGGTCGATCAAATCGACCACGCGCGCGCAGCAGGGCTTGTATGAATATGACGCCGTCTCGCGCCTGCGCGACAGCCAGTTGGGCGATGTGCGCGTCAACGATGTCAGGAATTACATCCGCAAGGGCAAGCTCTGGCAGGCTTTCGAGGCCGAGGGCCGCGTGGTCCTGCTGATCGACGAGATCGACAAGGCCGATATCGAATTCCCCAACGATCTGTTGCAGGAACTCGATCAGATGCAGTTTTTCGTCTATGAGACCGGCGAGACGATCAAGGCCCGCCAGCGCCCGATTGTGATCATCACGTCGAACAACGAAAAAGACCTGCCCGACGCCTTCCTGCGGCGCTGTTTCTTCCATTACATCCGCTTCCCCGAGATGGAGACGCTCAAGGCGATTGTCGAGGTGCATTTCCCCGGTCTGAAACCGGCGCTGCTGACGGCTGCGCTGACCCAATTCTACGAGATCCGCGAAACTCCGGGGCTGAAGAAGAAACCCTCGACCTCGGAAGTGCTCGACTGGTTGAAGCTGCTTCTGGCCGAAGACCTGGGCCCTGAGGATCTGCGGCGCGAAGGCAGCTCGGCTTTGCCCAAGCTCCACGGCGCGCTTTTGAAGAACGAACAGGACGTGCATCTTTTCGAGCGGCTGGCCTTCATGGCCCGCAGGCAGGGGCGCTAGAATGGCCGGGGCGCTGACGCTCACGAAACTGAGCCCTTCGGACAAGCCCGCCTGGGCGCAACTCTGGCATGCCTATCTTGATTTCTACGACACATCCCTGCCAGTGGCCGTCTATGACGCGACGTTTGATGCGCTCCTGTCGGACGCGCCCGAAAGCCCTTCGGGGATCCTCGCAGCGCTTGATGGCAGGCCCGTGGGGCTGGTGCATTTCCTCTTTCATGCGCATTGCTGGAAACCCGCAGGGGTTTGTTACCTGCAGGATTTGTTCGTCTCCAAGGACGCACGAAATCAAGGTGTCGCGCGTGCACTCTTCGACGCCGTTTATGCCGCCGCCGATGCGCGCGGAACACCCGATGTCTACTGGATGACGCAAGACTTCAACGCGAATGCACGCAAGCTCTATGACAAGGTCGGGCGCGTGACCCCTTTCATCAAATATGCGAGGCCCTTGTAATGCGCCGTCTTTCGATCATCGCCGCGCTGGCACTTGGTGCCTGTGCCGCCCCGCAAGCGCGCAGCCCGGATGCCGCCCCGGCCTTGGAGGTGCAAAGCCGCGCGATCAGTTCCGCTGCGCTCTTTGGCACGCCGCGGCCCTTTGCGCCCGAGCGCAGCAATGCCCAGATCGCCGAGGATATCATCGCGCTTGGGTTCCGGCTTGAATCAGGCCGTGAAATCCCTCATTTCTCGCGCTTTGAGGGTCCGCTCACGCTGCGTCTCGCAGGGGCGGTGCCGCCGCTGGGCGCTGCCGAAACCGACCGGCTTCTGGCGCGGATGCGGGCAGAGGCGCGCATGGATATCCGCCGCACGGATGGTCCGGCAAATGTCGTCGTCGAATTCATCCCGCGCGCCCAAATCCGTCGCACTGTGCCAGACGCCGCCTGTTTCGTGCTGCCCAATGTTTCGAGCTTTGCGGACTTCCGCGCCAATCCGCGCGGTGCGCATCTGGATTGGACCCGGGTTGTGACACGCGAGAAAGCGCTGGTGATCGCGCCTGCGGATGCGACCGTGCAGGAAATGCGCGATTGCATCCATGAAGAGGTGCTGCAGGCGCTCGGCCCTTTGAACGATCTCTACCGCATCGGCGAGACGGTCATGAATGACGACAATTTCCAGACCTCGCTCACCGGGTTTGACATGCTCGTGCTGCGCGCATGGTATCACCCCTCGCTGCGCCCCGGCATGAGCGCCGAGGCCGTGGCCGCGCGGCTACCGGCGATCCTCAACCAACTCAACCCGGCTGGACGCGCGCGGGGTAATCTTCCGCTCGACGAGACGCCCACACCCGCCGCCTGGACACTCGCGATCGAGAGCGCGCTTGGCAGCCGCCAGCGCAACCGCAGTTTCCGTTTCGCGCAGCAGGCTTTGCAGATTGCCATCGCAGAGGAATGGCGTGATGAGCGTATGGCGTTCAGCCTCTTTCTTGCCGCTCGCTTCGCGCCTGACGGCGAAGGTGAGCGGGCGCTGGATGCCTTGGTGACAGCGGCTGCGCTCTACAGCCGTCGCCCCGGCGGTGCAGTGCCGCGCGCGCATGTCGAGCTGCATCTGGCCGCGCAGGCGCTGGGTGCCGGGCAATATCCGCTGGTGCTACGCCTGACCGATAACGCCATCCCCCCGGCGCGTCGCACTGAAAACGGCGCGCTGCTGTCATCGCTGATGCTCCTGCGTGCGCAGGCGCTTGAACGCCTCGACCGCCGTGCAGAGGCGGAAACCCTGCGCCGGCAGGCCGTGCCCTTCGCCATCTATGGCTTCGGCTCAACCGAAGCTGCGCAAAACCGCCGCGACGAGATTGCGGCCCTGATCCGGAACGAACCGAGGAACTGAGATGATCGTTATTTTTGGCGCTATCGCAGGCGCTGTCTGGGGAACGCGCAATGCGACGGCTGCGGGGGGCGACCGCAAGGACAAGGCGCAATATGGCGCGGTGGGCGCGATCATTGGCGGGCTGGTCGGCCTCTTCGTGACCATCGGTGTCGAGAAACTGTTCTAGGCCATGTTCCTGCCCTTCTTCCAGTCCTTGCGAGACCATGCTGTGCCGGTCTCGCTGCGCGAGTTTCTCGCCTTTCTGGAAGGGGTGCAGGCAGGTCTGGCAACCTATGACATCGACGGGTTCTACTACCTCGCGCGCACAGCGATGGTGAAGGATGAGCGCCATCTGGACCGGTTCGACCGCGCCTTCGCGCAGAGCTTCCAGGGGATCGAGGCGATCAGTCTCGATCAGGTGCTCGACGCCGTCGACCTGCCGCGCGACTGGTTGGAGAAGATGGCCGAGAAACACCTCTCGGCGGAAGAACGCGCCGAGATCGAGAGCCTGGGCGGGTTCGACAAGCTGATGG
>PXDM01000225.1 GCA_003565055.1 Paracoccaceae bacterium | reverse complement strand
TCACCCGCAGCGTCGCGGCGGACGGATCGCCGGTTTCATCTGCGTGGAAATCAACTTCCAGATCGCGGGCCATGGCCAGCTGGAAGAACCCGTGCAACTGCGCGCGCAGATTGGGCACGGGATAGGTCACCAGCCCCAGCACACCGCCATGTTCGGCCACGATATCGGCAGTGCGCGCGTAATCGCCCGCCATATCGACCTTGTCCACGCCCGCAAGTGCCGCCCCTTGCAATGCAATGCGCCCTGCCCACGCTTCGCGCAGCTCGGCGAATACGGGCCAAGAAATCGCGTCCTGCGGCGCGATGCTGTCAATATGCGTGCGGATCGCGCGCGTGCCGTAAGCATAGGCGCAGCGCAGCGCGAAATCCATACGGGCGCGCACATCCTCGGCGCTCCATGCGGCCTGACGGTCTGCGGCCACAGTCGTCAGCGCGCCCATGAAAGTGCCGTCAGGATTGGGGCTGCGCGGCCAGATATGGCCCTTGTCGAGATGCGTGTGCATGTCGATGAAGCAGGGCAGCACCAACGCGCCGCCCATGTCGACCTCCGGCACATCCGCGCGGTCGGAAAGCGCAGGTCCGTCGATGGTCAGCGCATGGCGTATCAGCCCGCCCGACTGGCCAAGCAGGCAGGCAGGCACTGTGATATTCTCCAGCCGGAAGGGGCCAGTCGCGGGCAGGGGCTTGAAATCCATCAGGTCTCTCGCTTCAACGCACTCTCATGCCATTTACGCAACAGCATATGGCTGAGGAAAGACAGCCCCGCGAAGATCACCACACCCGTGACCGCGATCAGGATCAGGGCTGCGAACATGCGCGGGATGTTCAGCCGATACCCGGCCTCAAGGATGCGGAAGGCAAGCCCCGATCCGATCCCACCTGTGCCTGCGACATATTCCGCGACCACCGCCCCGATCAGCGCGAGCCCGCCTGCGATGCGCAAGCCCCCAAGGAAATAGGGCAAGGCCGAGGGCAGGCGCAGGTAGCGCAGCGTCTGCCAGCGCGTCGCGCCATAGATGCGGAACAGATCGCGCAGATTGTGATCGGCGGAGTTCAGCCCCAGCGTGGTATTGGCGAGGATGGGGAAGAACGCGACCAGCCATGCGCAGATCAACAGCCCCGCCGTGCGGCTGTCCACATAGATGAAGATCAAGGGCGCGATGGACACCACCGGCGTCACCTGCAGGATCACCGCATAGGGGTAGAAGGACATCTCGACCAGACGGCTCTGGGTGAAGGCGACGGCGAGCCCCACCCCCCCGATCACCGCCACGGCGAGCGCCATCATGGTGATCTGCAACGTCACCAGAAGCGCGTCAAAGAGCATTGGCCAGTCCTTGATCAGCGTCTCCAGCACCAGACCGGGGCGCGGCAGGATGAAATGCGGGATCTCGTTCCAGACCACCATCCGGTCCCAGAGCCAGATCAGCGCGATCATCACCGCGACCGGCAAAAGCCATTTGCCGAAGCGCTCGAACCGTGCAGCGCGCTGGCGGCGCAGGTCTTCGGCGTCAAAGAGCGGCTGGTTTTCCGCGATGCTCATGCAGGCTCCCCCATCGCTTGATGCAGCGCTTCGGAGGTCTCGCGACACAGGGCCGCGTAGTCGGCCGAGGTGCGGAACGCCTCGCTGCGTGGATAGGGCGCATCGACCTGAACTTCGCGGATCACCCGACCGGGACGCGCGGCCATGACAACGATCCGGTCCGACAGAAAGACCGATTCAAACACTGAATGGGTCACGAAAATCACCGTACAGCCGATCTTGGATTTCAGAGCCAGAAGGTCATTGTTCAGCCGGAAGCGCGTGATCTCGTCAAGCGCCGCGAATGGCTCATCCATCAGGATCAGCCGCGGTTTCGTCACCATCGCGCGGGCGATGGAGACACGCATCTTCATGCCCCCCGACAATTCGCGCGGATAGGCTTCAAGGAATTTCTCCAGCCCCACCAGCCGCAGCGCTTCCATGATGTCGTCCTTGACCGAGGCATAGCTCTTGCCCTTCAGCCGGAAGGGCAGCCAGACATTCTGCGCCACAGTCGCCCAGGGCATCAGGGTCGGTTCCTGAAACACCACGCCGAGGTCATTTTCCGACTGCCCCCCGGCCCAGTTGATCCGCCCGCTGCTGGGGATCGACAGTCCCGAGATCAGGCGCAGGGCCGTGGATTTTCCGCAGCCCGACGGCCCCAGAAGCGAGATGAAATCGCCTTCATTCACCGACAGGTTCATGTCGCGCAGAGCCACCACATTCCCGTTGAAGGTCTTGGTGACATTGCTCATATCGAGCACAGGCGGGCGCTGTCCCAGCGGCAGGGGTGTCATGGCGGCTCCGTTTCGCAAGGCGGCGCTTATTGCGGGCGCAAGTCCAAGCCCAGACCATTGCCCACGAAATCGAAATTGACCGCAGCCGTCCAGTCGAGCCCCGGATCCACCACGCCCGCTTCAACCATTGAGGCGTAGAAGCCTTCGACCGCTTCCGTGGTCATCGCCCCGATCCCCAACTCAAGCGTGTCGCCACTGTCGACGATGCCGTTTTCGATCATCATTTCAATCGCGAAATCAACCTTGTCGCGGGTCATGTCGGGATTGGCCTCAAGGATCATGGCGATGGCGGCTTCATTGTCGCCATAGAGGAAATTATACCAGCCGAGGATCGATCCATTGACGAAGCATTCCACCACTTCGGGGCTATTGTCGATGGTGGACTGCATCACTTCAACGGTCGTGGCATAGGTCGAATAGCCTGCATCAGCGATCAGGAAGACATTGGGCATGAAGCCCGCCTCGGTCAGGATCGCGAAGGGTTCCGAGGACAAAAAGCCCTGCATGCCCACACGCTTGTCGGCAAGGAAGGGAGCGGGATTGAACGTGTAGGGGCGGCGCTGCTCGACCGTGAAGCCATGCGCGGCGATCATCCACTGGTAGTAGGAAGTAAAGCCATTGTCGCCGATCAGCAGGGTCAGGTCTTTCAGCTCTTCCCAGCTATCCGCCTCGCCGGGATGCGAGATGATGACCTGCGGATGTTTCTGAAAGGTCGCCATGACGGCCACGACCGGGATATTCTCGGCAGCCGCGTTGAACGCCTGCAACAGATCGCCGCCCATGTGGAACTGGATGCGATCCGCCATCAGAAGCGCGCCGTTATTGACCTGCGGGCCGCCGGAAATGATCGTCACATCCAGCCCGCATTCCGCATAGGTGCCGTCCGCAACCGATTGATAGAAACCGCCATGCTCCGCCTGCGGCAGCCAATTCGTGCCGAATGTAACAGGCGTCAGGGCCAGCGCGGCAGAGGCAGACGAGATCACCGCAAGCGCGGACAGTGAGGCAGGTTTGAGCATGGCAGAACTCCAACGGGAAAGGTTACTTTCTGGTCGCAACTGCACCCGCGCAAGTCATTTCAAATTCCGTCGCGGATGAACCACGCCGGAGCAACTGCCCGGAGAATGTGCAAAATAAGGGCGGGGCGGCGCGAAATTAAGCGCCCTTTGCCGCAACGGATCGCGTGGGCTGACAGGTCATAGGTCCATGCGCGCCGATGACGGATAAAAGCGCTGCCGAATCAAGAGGGACGCCCATGAAAGCTCTGATGCCCGCCAGCCTGCCCGCACCCTTCGGGCGATACTCGCATGGGATCGCGGCACCGCTGACGGGGCAGTTGGTCGTGACCTCGGGGCAATTGGCGCTGGGGGCGGATCAGCGCATCCCGGAGGGCGCGGAGGCGCAGGCGCGGCTCTGCTTTGCTTCCATCGCGGCGATATTGGCCGAGGGGGGCGCGACGCGGGGCGATATCCTGCGCATCAATGCCTTTGTGACCGACCGCAGCCATATGGCGGGCTACATGGCCGCACGGGATGCGTTTTTCAAGGGCGTGACGCCACTGCCGGCGTCAACGCTGGTGATCGTGCAGGGCTTTACCCTGCCCGAATTCGTGGTCGAGATCGAAGCGCTGGCGCTCGCCCCTCAGCCGCGCGCCTGATCGAGCTTGGCAAGACGGTCGCGCAGCAGGGCTTCGAAACGTGCCGCATAGTCGGGATCTTTCAGCGCGACATCGACAATCGCGTTCAGATAGCCGAATTTGGCCCCGCAATCGTAGCGCGCCGAGGGGTTGGTGATCGCGCCCACCCGGCCGCGCCCGGCGAGAATGTCGATGGCATCAGCCAGCTGGATTTCACCGCCCGCACCGGGGGGCAGATCGCGTAGCACGTCAAAGACTTCGGGCGAGAACACATAGCGCCCGAAAGAGGCAAGCTGCGACGGGGCTTTCTCGGGGGCGGGTTTCTCCACAAGCCCCGCGACGGGCAGAACCCCGTCCTGCCCCGCAACGGCCCCTTCAGCCAAGCGCAGGATGCCGTATTTCGACACATCTTCCCGCGCAACTTCCGAGACCGATAGCAGGGTCTTGGGATCGCGGCCATAAGCTTCAACCAGCGCGGCTGTGGGCAGGATGTCGCCTTGCATCAGGTCATCTGCCAGCAAGACCGCGAAGGGATTGTTGCCCACAGCAGGGGCCGCGCAAAGCACCGCATCGCCCAAGCCCTTGGGCTCTGGCTGACGCACGAAAATGCAGGCCACGCCCTGCGGCACGATATTGCGCACCATGTCGCGCATATCGGTTTTGCCCTTGGTCATGAGTTGGTGTTCCAACTCCAGATTGGCGTCGAAATGATCGCCCACGGCGCGCTTGTTGCGGCCGGTCACGAAAATGATCTCGGTGATGCCTGCGGCCACGGCCTCTTCGACAGCGTATTGGACAATTGGCTTGTCGATGATCGGCAAGAGCTCTTTGGGCATGGCTTTGGTGGCAGGGAGAAAACGAGTGCCCAGCCCTGCGACTGGAAAGACGGCTTTGGTAATCGGTGCCATGAATGGGCCTTTTCGCATTATATCACTTACGCATGTCCGTATCGCGCAACTGACCCTGATGCAACCAACCAAACGAGAGTGTGGTTAGGGCCCAAGGGCGTAAAGCAGGGAAGCGGCAAAAATCCCGGAAATGCGGCAGCGGCGCACGCAGCCTTAAGCCTGCGTGCGCTGGCTTTACGCGATCTTGGCCGCGTGCCCGCATCTTGGGGCGCGAAATCCTTCTCTCTGCCCTCATTCCGGAGATCCGTGGCCATGTCCGACCAAACTGCCCGACTGGGGCTTCCCCTCATCCTGCCCGCGCAGGCGCAAAAACACGTCACACATAACGAGGCGCTGGCGCAGCTCGACATCCTGGTGCAGCTCAATGTGCAGGGCTTTGATGCGCTCACGCCGCCTGCAGTGCCGCAGGACGGACAGGTCTGGGCGCTTGGGGCTGCGCCCTCGGGGGATTGGTCGGGGCAGGCCGGGCAACTTGCGGCATGGGTCAATAGCGGCTGGCTCTTCATCGCGCCGCGCGACGGGTGGCGTGCTGCGCGGGTGACAGGCGCGGGCGCGGAACTGCGTGTGTTCACGTCTGCAGGCTGGGTCGCGCCTGTGCCCGAGGCGCTGGACAATCTGACCGGGCTCGGGGTCAATGCGAGCCATGACGCCACCAATCGGCTGAGCGTTGCGAGCGAGGCGGTTCTTCTCAACCATGCAGGCGCTGGCCATCAAGTGAAGATCAACAAGGCCACAGAACTGGACACGGCGAGCCTGCTCTATCAGACCGGGTTTTCGGGCCGGGCCGAGATGGGCACGACAGGCGATGATGATTTCAGCATCAAGGTCAGCCCTGACGGGACAACATGGTTCGACGCGCTAAGCGCGAGCCGCTTGAGCGGGCTTGTGAATCTGCCAGGTGGGCTGAGCGTCAGTGGCACGGTGAACCTGCCCTCCGGCAGCATCGCGCGCGCCGCGCTCGCCAGTGGCGCGGCGCGCAGCGTCATCGGGCGCGGCGCGGGCTCATCGGGGGCCGTGGCGGATATCGCTGCAGGCAGTGACCATCAGGTGCTGCGCCGCGCGGGCTCCACGCTCGCGTTCGGCGCGCTGTCCATCGGTCAGAATGCTGCGGTGAGCGGGCAGTTGCGTGTCCAGAATGGCGGCACGGGCGCGTCCACAGCTGAAGGCGCGCGCAGCAATCTCGGCCTTGGCAACGCGGCCGAGGCGACCCTCTCCGGCAGCGCGACGGATGCGACCGAAGGCCGCGTGCCCGTGCTGCGCGCGGCGGGCGGGATTTTCGGGCTGGGCGGCACTGCAGGCGTGGCCTATCCGCTGGCCGATCTGAATGCCGATCCGACCAGCGTTCCGGCAGGCACCTATCTGCTCGGCGCGGGGCTTGCGAATAACCCCATCGGCACGGGCAGCGTGCAGGTCATCCATCTGGGCGCGGGCGTGGTGTTTCTGGAAGCCCGGCGCGATCTCGATGGCACGCGGATCTGGTTCCGCGCCTGGCGCTCGGGCGGCTGGGGCTTTGCCTGGGCTCAGCAATGGCACAGCCGCAACACAACCGTCGATGCCAATGGCTTCATCCGCGAAGCCTCGCCCATCCTGCGGCTGTTTTCCGATCGCACCGAAGAACCGGTCGAGCCAGTGGGCGCGGAGTTCAAGCGCCTTGGGGTCGGGCGCTACAGCCTGAGCAATGTCGCGCCGCTGGCACGCAAGGGCTGGCAGATCGAGGTGCCGCAAGATGCCAATGGCGCAAGGCTCGTGCACATCACGACGCGCTACAGCGCCGCCAAACGCGTCCTCTCTGTCACCACCACTGTCCCGGACTGGTCCGAGGCCCGGATGGCCTGGGTCGCCGGCGCCCCGCGCGATATTCCTGCCGGGCGTTGGGTCGATCTGCGCTTCAGCGCGCCCGAGGCCGATTGACGCCAGCCTGCGGCCCTGCGCATCCACCTGCGCAGGGTCACAGCAGCAGCGCTTCATGGCGGGTGATCGCGTCTTCGATATCCTCGTAATATTCCAGTCGCCCCTGATGCAGCACCAAACCGCTATCGCAGAAATTGCGCATGTCTTTCATCGTATGGCTGATCATGATCGCCCCGGCTTCTGCGATGCGGTCTTTGAACACAGCCTTGCTCTTGGCGCGAAAGGCTGCGTCCCCTGCACTGGTCACCTCGTCAATGAGATAGGTGTCAAACGGGATCCCCATCGCCACCCCGAAGGACAGCCGCGAGCGCATGCCTGAGGAATAGGTCCGCATCGGCATGTAGTAATGCTTGCCGATATCCGCGAACTCCTCGACGAAGGCCACCAGCTCATCACTGTCGACGCCATAGACCCGCGCAAGAAACCGGGTGTTCTGCATGCCGGTCAGGTCGCGATGAAAACTGTTGGCATTCCCAATCGGCCAGGAAATATTGCCTTGCCGGATCACCTGCCCCGAGGTCGGCTGCATGGTGCCCGCGATGAGTTGCAGAAGCGTTGACTTGCCCGCCCCGTTGCGCCCCAGAAGACCGAGCGCGTGGCCGGGGGGCAGGTCGAAGCTCAGATCATCAATCACAACGCGGTATTCGCCGCGCACCCAATATCCTTTGGTGACATGTTCGAGCCTGATCATCTGCTCTGCCTGTCCCTGGCCCCTGCGCCCGCGCTCAACCGCGATCGCGCAGACTGTAATAGACCAGCGCGCAGATCGACCAGAACAAGAGCATGAAAAACCCCGTCAGCCCGGTCAGCAAAAGCCGCTGCGGATATTGCGCGCGCTGTGCCAGTGTGGGCTGGATGAAGGCCGCGAGGTAAAGCTGCTGGCGCTGCGCATTCGAGCGCGCGGCTTCCAGCGCCATCAGCGCGGCCCCGTAACTCTCCTGACTGAACTCCTGATCGACCAGCAGGCTTTCATATTGCGCAAGAAGCTGGGGATAATCCGTGTTGTCCACAGTGACATCCTGCGCCGTGAAGCTGCGCCGCTCCTCTGTGATGCGCGCGCGGATCACCTCGATGCGCCGCGCGGCATTGCGCACGCGCGGATCGCCCGGATCAGCGGTCTGCAAGAGCATGTCGTAATCGACAAGCGCCTGCGCAAGCTGCTGCTGCAGGTTGCCAAGGACGCCCATGCGCCCCTGCAAATCGGCCGTTGGGTCGATGATCTGCGTCGTGGCGCGGAATTCGGCGATGGCCTGACGCGCATTTCGCAGCCGCGCGACCGCATCCTGCAGATCGCTCTCGGCATAGGTCATGCTGTCGCGCCGAGCCGTGTCATTGAGCTGATTGATCATACGCTCGCTCTCCTGCACGATCTGGCGTGCGATCGCCTGTGCCGTGCCGGGGTCGCGGGCGCGCACCTCGATCACGATCAAGCCTGAGGCTTTGTCATGGGTGATCCGCACCATCCGCCGCCAGAAGCGCAAAAGCTGCTCGATCGTGGCTTCGGGCCAGATGGAAAACACCGGGTCTTGCGGCCATGTCGCTGAATAATGGGCCACAAGGTCGATCTCGGCATGAACGGCTTCGACGATGACCTGACTCTGGATGAACTCGAACAGAAGATCACTGTTGCCGCCACCCCCGCCCACCAGCTGCGAAAGCCCCCCCATCAGTTGGCTCCCAGAGCCGGTTTCTTCCTGACGG
>PXDM01000481.1 GCA_003565055.1 Paracoccaceae bacterium | reverse complement strand
CGGCTTGCCTGTTGTGGCCGACAGCCTGCCCGACTGGCCCGGCCCGCTGGCGGGCGTGCTGGCCGGGCTCGACTGGGCCGCAGCGCAAGGGGCCGAGGCCGTGGTCTCCGTCGCCGCAGACACACCGTTTTTCCCGCGCGATCTCGTCGCGCGCCTGCAGGACGTTGCTGCGCCCTCGGGGCTCGCGCTGGCTGCGACGCGCGAAGGCGACAAGCTCTGGCGGCATCCGACCTTCGGGCGCTGGCCTGTCCGCCTGCGCGATGACCTGCGCGCCGCCTTGCAAGGCGGGTTGCGCAAAGTCGTGCGCTGGACTGACCAGCACGGCGCGGGGGTGGCGGAATTCGACACTGTGCCCTTTGATCCGTTCTTCAACATCAACACGCCCGAAGACATCACGCTGGCCGAGACACTGGCGGCGCAGGCATGAAGGTCTACGGCGTCACCGGCTGGAAGAATTCCGGCAAGACCACGCTGATGGAGCGGCTCGTCGCCGAGATGGTCGCGCGGGGCCTGAGTGTCTCGACGGTCAAACACGCGCATCATGACACCGAAACCGACCATCCGGGCCGCGATTCCCATCGCCACCGGGTCGCGGGCGCGCGCGAGGTGATGCTGTCTTCGCCCCATCGCTGGGCGCTGATGCATGAGCTGCGCGACGCGCCCGAGCCGCCGCTCGCCGAGTTGCTGGCGCGGCTGAGCCCCGTCGATCTGGTGCTGATCGAAGGCTATAAACGCGCCGGACATCCCAAGGTCGAGGCACATCGCGCCGAGACCACGCGCCCCCTGCTGGCGCGCGATAATGCCACCATTCGCGCGGTCGCCTCGGACAGCGCGCTGGACGGGCTTGCGGTGCCGGTTCTGGCGCTCGACGACACCAAGGCCATCGCTGATTTCATCCTGCGCGATCTGGGGCTTTCGGCATGACGCGGTTCGACCGGGTGCTGGTCGTCGACTGGTCGGCCAATTCCACGCCCAAACGCGGCGCGGATTCGATCTGGATCGGCAGCGCGGGCGCTCAGGCGGGCCCGCCGGTCAACGTCGCCACGCGCACGGAAGCAATGGCGCAGCTGCGCGCGGCGATCCGCGCGACGCTGGGGGCAGGCCAGCGCCTGCTGATCAGCTTCGATATCGGCTTTGGCTTCCCCGCAGGGTTCGCCCAGCGCCTGACCGGGCGGGCCGAGGCACTGGCGGTCTGGGACTGGCTCGCGGCCCGGATCGAGGATGACGCGAAAAACCGCAACAATCGCTTTGCCGTCGCTGCCGAGATCAACCGCCATTTCCCCGGCCTGGGGCCGTTCTGGGGCCGGCCCGATGCGCTCGATCTGCCTGATCTGCCTGCCAAGGGCCGCGCGCGCGAGGGGCATGGGCTGGCGGAGCTGCGCCAGACCGAGACGCTTTGCGCAGGCGCGCATCCGATGTGGAAGCTCTACACGACAGGCTCGGTCGGCTCGCAAAGCCTGCTCGGGCAGGCCCATCTCGCGCGGCTGCGCGCCGAGTTCGGGGCCGATCTGGCGGTCTGGCCCATGCAGGACACGGATGCGCCCGTCGTGCTGGCCGAGACCTATCTGACACTGATCGACCGCGCGGTGAAACTGGCCGAGGGCTATGCCTGCAAGGATGCCGCTCAGGTCGATCTGCTGGCCCGCGCCTTCGCGCGCGCCGATCTCGCGGCGCTGATGGAGCCGCCCGCGCCGCGCGATGTGCTGCAAGAGGAAGGCTGGATCCTCGGCGCGGGCTATGCCGAGGCGCTTTTGCAAGCGCTTGATGCGCCCGCACTGACCCCGCCCCGGCTGCGCAATGACTGTTTCGCCATGCCCCAGGGCGTGGACTGGATCCCGGTGGAGACCGCGCTCACCCGGCTGCGCGACACGCTGTCCCGCCTGACCGCCACCGAGCAGATCGCCACGCGCGAGGCAGGCGGGCGAGTGCTGGCCGAAGACCTCGCCGCCCGGCGCAGCAACCCGCCCGCGCCGAATTCCGCCGTGGATGGCTATGGCTTTGCCCATGCGGGCCTTTCGGGCGACGGCCCCTATACGCTGCCGCTGGTTGCAGGCCGTGCGGCGGCGGGCCAGCCCCATGACGCCCTCCTGCCCCAAGGCCATGCGATCCGCATCCTGACCGGCGCGATTCTGCCCGAAGGCGTCGATACGGTCGTGCTGGAGGAAGATTGCGCGACCGATGGCGCGCGGGTCGTTTTTGACGGGCCGGTGAAACCGCGCATGAATACCCGTCGCGCGGGCGAGGATGTCGCAGCGGGGGCCGTGTTCCTGCCGCGCGGGCGGGTGCTCACGCCGCCCGATCTGGCGCTGGCCTCGGCGCTCGGGGTCGGACAGGTGGCCGTCTATCACCGGTTGCGCGTGGGCGTGCTCTCGACCGGCGATGAGCTGCTGAGCGATCCGTCACAGCCCGCCGCTGCGCATCAGATCCATGACGCGAATCGCCCGATGCTGCTGGAAGTCCTGCGCCGCTGGGGCCATGCGCCCGTCGATCTGGGACATGCCCCGGATGACGCAGGCTTGATCCGTGCGCGGCTGGATCAGGGCGCGGAGTGCTGCGATGTGATCTTCACGTCGGGCGGTGCCTCGGCGGGCGACGAGGATCATGTCTCGCGTCTCTTGCGCGCCGAGGGCAGCCTGAGCAGCTGGCGGATCGCGCTCAAACCGGGGCGGCCACTGGCGCTGGCGCTGTGGCGCGGCGTGCCGGTCCTCGGCCTGCCGGGCAACCCGGTCGCGGCCTTCGTTTGCACGCTGATCTTCGGCTATCCGGCACTGTCGCAAATGGCCGGGAGCGGCTGGCGCAGCCCGGCAGGCGTCGAGCTGCCCGCGTCTTTCACCAAATCGAAGAAAGCCGGACGCCGCGAATATCTGCGCGCTCGACTGAACGCGGGCGGCGCGGTCGAGGTCTTCGCCTCCGAGGGCTCTGGACGGATCAGCGGGCTGAGCTGGGCGGAAGGGCTCGTGGAGCTTCCCGACGACGCGCTGCAGATCACACCGGGCATGCCCGTGCGCTACCTGCCCTTCAGCAGCTTCGGGCTGTGACAGAGCTAACCTTCGTTAACCTTAATCCGTTAAGATCTTGCGGAAAATACGCGAAAAACCTGCGTATTGTCTCAGTCATGACCTGCATGGACCGTATTCTTGCCCGAATTAAACGCGAGATTGGCATCAACAAGAATGCAAACCGCAAGGCTGGGTAATGGACAGATTGACCGAAATGGAAGCGTTCGCGACAGTGGTGGACCAGGGCGGGTTCACTGATGCCGCGCGCAAGATGGGGATCTCGAAATCCGCCGTCTCGAAGCATGTTTCGGCGCTGGAGGCACGGCTCGGCGCACGGCTGTTGAACCGCACGACCCGGCGTGTCAGCCCCACCGATATCGGGCTGGCCTATTACGACCGGGCGCGGCGCGTGCTCAATGACGCGGGCGAGGCAGATAACCTCGTCACCGCGATGCAATCCGCGCCGTCCGGCATCCTGCGCATCGCCGTGCCGACAGATTTCGGGGCGACACATCTGTCGCCGGTGCTGGGCGAATTTCTCAACCGCTATCCTGACGTGTCGGTCAATATGGTGCTCAAGAACCGCTTCGTGGAGCTGATCTCCGAAGGGTTCGATCTTGCGATCCGCATGGGCGAGATGGACGATTCCAGCCTGCGCGCACGCAAGATCTGTCAGGCAACGCAACGCCTGATCGCCGCCCCGGACTATCTGGCAGCGCATGGACGACCGGGCCGGATCGACGATCTCAATGATCACCGCTTGCTCTATTATTCGCATGCCGCCGCGAGTTCGGTCTGGAAGATCACGGCCCCGTCCGGTGAACAGCGTCAGGTGCGCTCGGCCTCGTGGTTTTCGGTGAATGACGGCCAGTCGCTGCTCAATGCCGCGATCAACGGGCTGGGCATCGCCTATCTGCCGAGTTTTCTCTACATGCCTGCGATGAAGGCCGGGCTGGTCGAAGATGTGATCCCGGAGCTTCCGCGCGATGTGCAGAGCCTCTATGCGGTCTATCCTTCGGGGCGGTATACCCAGCCCAAAGTGCGCGCGCTCATCGACTTTCTGGTCGAAAAATTCAGCGCCCGCACGGCTGACGACTGGTAGAAGCCCCCGCTCCCCTCTGGATGGGTCCCCCTCCCCTGTCCAGCCTCCGGCCAGAGCACCTTGCTCTGGCCGTTTTTCATGCCGCCGCGGGCATTCAGTCACGATGATACGGGCTGCCTGCGAGGATCGTCGCGGCGCGGTAGATCTGCTCTGCCAGCATGACCCGCGCGAGCATATGCGGCCAGACCATCGGCCCGAAGGACAAAAGCTGGCTGGCCATGTCGCGAAAACCGGGATCCAGCCCGTCCGCACCACCGATGACGAAGGCCAGATCGCTCACCCCTGCGTCACGCCAGCGCGCCAGATCGCCCGCGAAAGCGCGCGAAGCGCGCATCATGCCGCGCTCATCCATCGCGATGATCGTGGCCGCCTCGGGCAAGACCCGCGCGAGGGCCTGCGCCTGCGCAGCGGGCGAGTTGGCCTTGCGGTCATCGACCTCATGCTCGATGCACGGCCCCAGTGAAAGCGCGCGCCCGGCCCGATCAAACCGGAGCAGGTAATCGTCAATCAGCGCGCGTTCCGGGCCTTTTCGGATGCGGCCAATCGCGCAGATATGCAGACGCATCAGGTCGCGGAACCCGCCGCGTCATGCCACATTTTTTCGAGTTGATAGAACTCGCGCACTTCAGGGCGAAAGACATGGACGACCACATCGCCTGTGTCGATCAGCACCCAATCGCCGACATCCTTGCCTTCCGAGCGCGCCGAGAGTTTGAAGCGCTCCTTGAGCTTGTCGATCAGCTTTTGCGAGATCGCGGCGACATGGCGGCTGGAGCGACCCGAACAAATGACCATGTAATCGGCCATGTTCGAGCGCCCGCGCAGGTCGATCTGTACAATATCCTCGGCCTTCTCGTCATCGACAAGACCCAGGACCGCGTGGAGCAGGTCCTCGGGTGCGTAATCGGATGAGGCCGGGCGCTCGGTGCGCAGGCCGACCGGGAGGCCGGTTTCTGGATCAGAATGAGACAGGAGTTTTCCCCGTATTGGACGTGCCGCGCATCCCCGGCACCAGAGCCCAAACTGATACCATCGCACCGTTTCGAGTTCAATCACCTGCATGCTGTCAAAGCGGGGTCATCCCTGCGCTGCCCATTGATCCGAAACACCGGGGCGATTATACGAGCCCAATGACTCGTTTTTTCGACATGGCTGATCATGCGCGCCTGCCACAGCGCTTCACACGCGAGAACCGCTCCGTGCTGGCGCAGCGGCGCTGAAGACATGCACGCATGGGCGCACGCCCTGCAAGATCATTCGCCAGCCAACCTGCCCGTCAAGGAATTCACCCATGCCCAAGACCCTCTATGACAAGATCTGGGACGCTCATGTCGTCCATGAAGACGAGAACGGCACCTGCCTGCTCTATATCGACCGCCACCTCGTGCATGAGGTGACGAGCCCGCAAGCCTTCGAGGGCCTGCGCATGACCGGGCGCAAGGTGCGCGCGCCAGAAAAGACCATCGCGGTGCCTGATCACAATGTGCCCACGACGCCCGACCGCGAGCACGGGATCGAAAACGAGGAATCGCGCATTCAGGTCGAAGCGCTCGACCGCAATGCACGCGACTTCGGCGTGAATTACTATCCCGTCTCGGATATCCGTCAGGGGATTGTGCATATCGTCGGCCCCGAACAGGGCTGGACCCTGCCCGGCATGACGGTCGTCTGCGGCGACAGCCATACGGCAACCCATGGGGCCTTCGGCGCGCTCGCCCATGGCATCGGCACGTCCGAGGTCGAGCATGTGCTCGCCACGCAGACCCTGATCCAGAAGAAATCGAAAAACATGAAGGTCGAGATCACAGGCTCCCTGCGCCCCGGTGTGACGGCCAAGGATATCACGCTGTCGGTGATCGGCGCGACCGGCACGGCTGGCGGCACTGGCTATGTGATCGAATATTGCGGGCAGGCCATCGAAGAGCTGTCGATGGAAGGCCGCATGACCGTGTGCAACATGGCGATCGAGGGCGGCGCGCGGGCCGGGCTGATTGCGCCGGACGAAAAGACCTTCGCCTATGTGCAGGGTCGCCCCCATGCCCCCAAAGGCGCGCAATGGGACGCAGCGCTGGCTTGGTGGAAAACGCTGAAATCCGACCCGGACGCGGCCTGGGACAAAGTCGTGACCCTGCGCGGCGAAGATATCGCGCCAGTCGTCACCTGGGGCACCTCGCCCGAAGATGTGCTGCCCATCACAGCGACTGTGCCCGATCCCGAGAGTTTCGCGGGCGGCAAGGTCGAAGCCGCGCGCCGCGCGCTTGACTATATGGGCCTCACACCGGGCCAGAGGCTCACAGATATCGAGATTGACACTGTCTTCATCGGCTCTTGCACGAATGGCCGGATCGAAGACCTGCGCGCCGCTGCTGCCGTCCTGAAAGGCCGCAAGATCGCCGTCAAACGCGCGATGATCGTGCCCGGCTCCGGTCTGGTGCGTGCGCAGGCCGAAGAAGAAGGGCTTGCGCAGATCTTTATCGACGCGGGCTTTGAATGGCGGCTCGCGGGCTGCTCGATGTGCCTTGCGATGAACCCCGATCAACTCAGCCCCGGCGAGCGCTGTGCCGCGACCTCGAACCGCAACTTCGAGGGCCGGCAGGGCCGCGGCGGGCGCACACACCTGATGTCACCCGCCATGGCCGCCGCCGCCGCCCTGACGGGTCGACTGACCGATATTCGCGAAATGACGACGGAACCCGCCTGATTTTCTTGCTCAAAATACTCTGGGGTCCGGGGCAAAGCCCCGGCGCTCCGGACAGGAGACCCCTATGGATAAGTTCACCACACTCACGGGCATCGCCGCGCCCATGCCGCTGGTCAATATCGACACGGATATGATCATTCCCAAACAGTTCTTGAAGACAATCCAGCGCTCTGGCCTCGGCAAGAACCTGTTTGACGAAATGCGCTACAATCAGGACGGCAGCGAAATTCCCGAATTCGTCCTGAACCAGCCCGCCTATCGCAAAGCCCAGATCCTCATCGCCGGGGATAACTTTGGCTGTGGCTCTTCACGAGAGCACGCACCTTGGGCGCTGGCCGATTTCGGGATCAAGGTCATCATCTCGACCAGCTTTGCCGATATTTTCTACGGCAACTGCTTCAAGAACGGGATGCTCCCTATCGTTCTGCCGCAAGATCAGGTCGATATCTTGATGGAAGACGCCCGCCGGGGCGAGAATGCGCGCATCGCCGTCGACCTCGAATCACAGACGGTCACAAGCTCCGATGGCCAGAGCTTCACCTTCGAGATTGACGCCTTCAAGAAGCATTGTCTGCTCAACGGGCTCGACGATATCGCCCTCACATTGGAGAAAGTATCTGCAATTGATACTTTTGAATCCGCGGCGGCGCAGGCGCGTCCCTGGGTCTAGACCGTTTGAAATAGCGCTCTTGAGAGGCGGCACCTGTTGCAGGTGCCGCATTTTTTTCATCAATTTGATGCAAACTCGCGACAGTTTCTTCTCGAAATAGCCCTGACTGTCTCTCATTCTGGCCTTGGCTATTGCGAAGGTGTCGTCACATGGGCAACATTGTGTCAACAATGAGGCAGGTGCTTTCTTCGAGGAAGCAAAAAACAAAAATGACGCAATCGACTCCGGTCGAGAAATCAGCGTTGCGGCGAGGCAGTAAAGTATACATGTCACATGTAGTACAATTCATTTTACGTGGGGTGTGTGTTGGCCTCCTGATCCTGACGCCTGCCCTGCTGCTGCCGGGCATCTCGCAGGATGCGGCCCAGGGCATTACGCTGCTGGCGATCATGGCGGCAATCGTCGTGCTTACCGAATATTCCGCCTCCTATCCGGGGCTCATAGAATTTCGCGATGCCAAGCCTTACAATCGCTCACGCTTCATGATCCTCGCCTTCATCGTTGTCTCCGTGACGCTCTTGCAGCGCGCGATTCTTCTCGACACAGCGCCAGGCAATGCTTTGATCACGGCGGCAACGCGTCTTGGTCACCTTATGGACTTTCCGATGAGCCCTGTTCGCCTGCTTGTCCTCTCCCTTCCGCAAGGCCTGTCACCGGAACATGTCGCGAATGTCGCCGCGGCTGCAGCAATCGCATATCTGATGGCGATTGCCGGACTGGTTGTGTTTGTCACAATGACCATTCTCGGACATTGGCCGAGCAAGAACATCGCTTTCAACGTATGGGTCAATCTGCCGAATTTCGACCCGACAAAAGGCACTGACGTCGTACAAAGACTCGAACGCGATGCGCAAATTAACGTCTTGTTAGGCATTATTCTGCCATTCTCACTTCCGGTGTTGCTGCATCTCTCCACACTGATGGTTCAACCCATGACGTTGGAGACGCCGCTTGCGCTTGTCTGGGGGGTATCGCTTTGGGCCTTCGTGCCGATCAATCTGATCAT
>PXDM01000458.1 GCA_003565055.1 Paracoccaceae bacterium | reverse complement strand
CCACCGCCACCGCCACCACTGCCGCCAGCCGTCGGAGCAACTGAAGCTGGCTGGCTGGTACTGCCGCCACCGCCACCGCCACCATTCGCGGTCAGATTGTTGAAACTGCTGTTTTCACCATTTCCACCGCGTGCTGTCCCACCACTGGCCCCTCCGGTACCGCCCTGCCCGACGACAACGCCGAAAGTGCCGACGGAAATCGCCAATCCGGCACCTTGCCGGACCCCCCCGGCACCACCGCCGCCGCCGGAATGATAATGCGTACCCTCATAAAGATCCGAACTGCCGCCACCACCGCCACCGCCCACGATCAGGTATTCAACCTCCAGCGCCCTTTGCGCGGCAAATGTGCCGCCTGTGGTGAACCTGTGAACGCAATATTGCGAAGACCCCTCGGTGATCAGGGAAACGGTCCCGCCTGTGGCGAAGTTATTTGTACAGAAAGGATCAGCCTGCGCGCTTTCGGGTAGCGCGAGAAGGGCACTGGACAGAAGTAAGACCAAGCCTTGCCAGACACGCCTCATCTGAACATCCCCCGCAGGCTGTCAGCATCGAACTTCATGCGGAACTGGACGAAGGGGCCTTTGTCGGTCTGCCCAAGCGCCGAGAAATCCGGGTCATGGAAGCCCGCGAAGTTATAGCCCAGCGACAGCCAGCCATTCTCAAACGGCGTCAGGCCAAGGGACAGCCCGCCGCTATGCGACACGCGCCCGGATCGCGCGGCATGCATCACGCTGCCATGCAGGCCGATGTCGAATGTCTCGGACAGATCCCGGCGATATTCCGCGCCGACAAGGTTCATCCAGTCGGTCACAGTGCCCGTGCGCAGTTTTGCGCGGTCATGCTTTACCCCGTAGCGCAGGTTCAGGAATTCCGTGTCCGACAGGTATTGCGAGCGGTAAACCGAGGCAATCGCCGTGGTGCTCTCGATCCCGCCTTGCGTTTGCTGGCGCAATTCGCCCTGCAACAGCGTGATCGGATCGCGCGGGCCAGCCCGATGCGCGGCAGAGGCCTGTAGTTTCAGGTCATGGCGCCAGTTTGCGCCATCGTTGCGGGTCAGGCCGAGGAAAGCCTCCGCGCCTGCGCTCCAGTCCTCGGACAACTCGCCATCCATGCGCAGGCGCAGATTGGCGGTCTGATTGCTGCGCGTGCGCCGCCATTCGGCATCGAGCCCCGCGCCCCATTTGTCCTGCTCATAGCGCAGCCCGCCACGCAGGGCGATGAAGCTTTCCGCGATATAGGGATTGCCGATTGACTGGCCCATCGGCACGCCTGCCGCGCCCAGATCCCACTGGATATCGCCGCCCAGATAGGCGGTCAGACCCTCATCCAGCGTGTAATCGTGATCGGCCCCCAGAAACAGCGCTTGCCCCTGGCGGAGGCCGTTTCCGGCCCATGACAGGGCGGTGCGGTAGCGCCGATCTTCTTGCGGGGTGAATTCAGCGCCGAATGTGGCGCGGCGTGCCTCAATCCCGGTTGCGCGCTGGCTCTCGACCTCGAATGTGCCGAAGACCTCCCAGCGTTCGGTCAGCGCATAGCCGAAACTCAGTTCCAGCTTGTCACCTGCGCGCGCACCATCGGGCATGAGCGAAACCTCGGTGCCCAGAGCCTGCGTCAGGCGGCCATCCTCGGATTGGCCTGTGCCGCGATAGACCAGCCGCAGATCGCGCGTTGCGTCTGCACCACTGGCATGAATGCCGCGGAACCCGAGTGATTGGGTGGTGCGTTCGCGCGCGCGTGTCAGCAGCACCTCGCCATCGCGCTTGCGCGTGGCATTGGCGCGGTCATTCTCGGCCGTCGCGCGGCCCTCAACGAACCAGCCCTCTGACGGGGTGTCGGGATCGGCCCAGATCTGATGGCGCAGGCTCAGCCCGGCCACGGTCGTATCAATCGCGCTGTCCGAGGCTGTCAGGCTGACATGCCCGCGCTGGCGGCGCAGATAGGCGGCCACTTGCGTGCCCTCGCGCTCGAATTCGGCGCGGATCTCGCTGCGCAGGCCCGTATCGGTATAGGTCGCGAAATTGCGCCGCGCATAAAGCACCTCGGCGCTGAGCGTCAGCTCATCCGTGGCCTTGTAGCTGGCATCGAACCCCATCAGCGTGATGTTCAGGCTCTGGCCTTCGACGCGGCGGGCATGGACCACGGTCGCGCCCGCGCGCAGGCGTGGCGAGAGTTCGGCCTCGGCGCGGATGCCCGCGATCAACGCATTGCGCAGATCGGCATCGGCCTCGTAGTCGATGACCAGCACATTGCGATTCAGATCGGACGTGAAGGCCGGGATGGGGCGGCGCAGGAAGATCTGGCCGGTCTGGTAGCTCAGGACATAATCGACGCCTGCGACCAGCGTGCGGCTGTCCAGTTCCTCGGAGGCATCAAAGCGCGAGACCGTGACCAGCCGCACGGTCTGCGAATGGGGGACCACATCGGTGCGGCTGAGCTGATAGGGGCCCACTGTGCCATTGAGCGCGATGCGGTCCTCGACCAGCCGGTTCGAGGTTTGCGCGGCAAAGGCCATCACGCGCCAGTCGTCATCCTCGAACACAGCGCGCGCTCCGGTGACCTGCTGGTTGATCGCAATGCCGCCTGCATTCAGATTGGTGTTGAAATCCCCGATCAGGAATTCCGCCCCTTCCTTGCGCAGTCGCAGATAGAGCGGGAAGCGGCTTTGGGCGGCATTGCCCTGCGTGGAGCGGTCGCCATAGACGATGTAATCGGCATCCGGGTCGATCCCGTAGAAGGCGTCACGATCCTGCGCGCTGTCATATCGCAGCGTCAGCAACCATTCGCCGCGGATCACCCCTTCGGCGAAAAGCGCCACCCGGCCCGACAGCGCATTGCCGATTTCGCCATCGCGGCGCATGTGGTCGCGCACGCGTTTATGCGCCAGCGTGCCCTCGGCCAGACCCACCAGCACCCAAGGGCGGTTGGCCACCGAGATCGGCACGCGCAGGCTCAGATCGCGTCCGGTTGCGGGAACCGAAATCCGCGCCGTGCCGCCTTCGAGCACCGGGGCCAGTGCCACCGAGATGATCCCGTCCTTCTGCACTGTCGCGGTGATCCGCGCTTGCGGTGCGCGCGCGGAAGCAGGCTGCGAGCGCCGCACAGGCCCGGTGGGCGCAAAGCCGAAAGGTTGTTCGATCTGAACCGTGACCTGTGTGCCGGGACGGATCGGGATGCCCGATGGATCGGTCAGGCGCAGGGTGATCTGCGGCTGGCTGCGCCCGTCGCTTTCCAACTGGCTGGCCGTGCGCACCAGCTCCAGCTGCGCAGGGCGCAGACCGTAGAGCACCTCGCGCGTGGCTCTATGTTGCGTCGCGCCCTCAGTGCTGGTGATGCGCAGCGACAGGGCATTGCGCCCTTCCGAGATGCGCACGGCCCGGTAGCGGATCATCTCCCAGCGGCCATCGGATGACCGGATCGAGGGCTCGCGCCGGATACCCGGCACCGGCTCGTCATTGACCAGCAATTCCGAGCGCGTGCCGGCAGGGCGCAGATAGACCACGTCGATGGCCTCGGAGCGGGGCAGATGGCGCTGGCTGGGGGCCAGAAACCCAGAGCCGTGACTTGCGGCGTTGCGGTCAAGCCAGTCCTGATCGAAGCGCAGCAAGGCGGATGTCTCAGGCTCAGCGGGTGGTGCAGGCTCAAAGAGGCTTTCGTCTTCCTCGTCAAACTCCAGATAAAATTCGACCCGTCCCATCATGCCCGGGCGCAGTTCGACGAATTGCGAAATCGCACTGCCCGCGCTGCGGGTCGAGGCATAGCACAGGACAGGCCGCGCGCCGGGGGGCAGGGTGGTCACATCCATCTGCACCACGCGCGGGCGGCGATAGATGTCGCGGAAGGTGAAGCGCCCGTCGCTGTCGGTGATGGCATATTCGCCGTTTTCCAAGAGCACCCGGATGCCCGACAGATCGTAGCCCGGATCAGACCCACCGCAGCCGCCCGCGCTGATCTGGCCCAGAATGGCGACCTGATCCAGCCGGAACGCGTCGCGTACACGCAAGACGTGATCGTCGCGCAGCCGCCGTGTGCCGGTCGTGCGGATTTCACTGATCGAGCGCAGCGTGTCGCCCGGCTGTGCCGGTGGCACGACTTGCGCACCATAGGTGATGGTGATGGTCTGACCCGCTGCAACCGCAGGCAGATCATAGCGCAGTCTTTGCCTACCAGCCAGCACTTGCGGGGTCACGGGTTGACCATTGACCAGAAGCGTCCCGGGCAGAAAGGCCACCCCGTTCGGCAATGTGTCGAAAACCGTCAGAACACCGGATTCAGACGGTGTGACCGTCACAGTATATTCGAAAAACTCACCGATTGACGCCTCGGAATGCGAGGCCGTGCGCGTGATCTGCGCGATACGCAACGCATCCATCGGAATATCGATGCGCAGGGGCGGGCCGGGCACCACATCGAACGGGTCCAACCGCGAGCCATCCACGATGACAGGCGCGATATCTAGCTGCGCCAGATCCGTATCGCTGACCTGCGACGGCGCGGCATGGGTGTCGAAATCCGTTTCCGTTACCTCAATGCGATACTGGCCCGGCGCGACATAGGGGAAGCGGTATTCGCCGGGGTCGAAATCATAGACCCGCCCGGAACTGTCAGTCACCTGCCCGCCCGTGATCAGCGTGGCCGGATAGCTGGCCACCATGTCATCGCCAAAAACTGTCGCAGGGGCACCTGTGGCCATGTCGATCAGCGTGAGTTCAATCCCGCTCAGGGGGGCGCCGCTCTGGCTGTCAAAGACCAGCCCGAACGGGTCGATCGGGCCGACACCGACATCGACCTCCAGATTGTTGATCGTGTTGGTGACCTCTTCATATTGCGCCGTGATCACGGAAAACGCTTGTGTCGAAAGCTGCCCGTCCCCACTGGGCGAGCTGTCATCGGTGGTATTGATCCACGCCGTGAACACGCCGGTATCAGGCCCGGTTTCGTAAAAGCGCAGCTCTTCGCTGTCGCCGGTCACCGCGTCAGTCAGGGTGACGACAACAGTTTCAACCGCATTCGGGTCCATGTTCAGACCAGCATCTTCCAGCGTGAAGAACACCGGCACGCCCAGTCGGATGCGCTCTGTGCGAAACACGCGCAGGGGTTGGCTGCGGTCGATAGGGGTGGCATCGCCGGTCAGGAATGAGCGGTCCACAGGTTCAGGCAGCGGCACAAACGGGTTCTGCCGGTAATCGCCTGCGGGAAAGAGGATGTTTTCAAACGGGCCATCGGTCAGGCCCTTGTCCAGCTCCCATGCGGTCAGCACAGCATCTGTGCGCGGCGGGCGGGCAACCGTGAAACTGGCCTGAGGGGACAGCCCCGCGCCCTGATCAATCCCGCCTGCCTGCCATGTGACATGAGCAGTGTTGAGCACTTCCGTCCCCATCGGCGTTTGCGCGCTGGCGGGGCCGAGCGCGGCAAGGGCGGCAGAAAGCACGCCAGCTGCGAGGGAAAATACACGGGACATGGGAACTTAGCCGATCAGGGCTGGAACAGACGGCGCGCGGCCATATGGGGGCCGCGCGCTCTTTAGTTATTCAATCTCGGCGCGAATGGTGAATGTTGCTGTCGCATCAGGAGCCAAGGTGGCGATGGTGCCCGTGACCTGTTGACCAGTGGCGCTTGGCTGGGTGTCTGGCGTGCCCGTACCGGTGAAAGAAAAGTTGGATACTTCCCGGATTATTAGCTCCTCAGGCACAAGATCATTGACTATGATATTCGTCGCAGTGGTCTGGGTGTCCGAGCTGTTGGAGATTGCGATAGTGTAGAGAATGCAGCCGCCCGGCAAAAACGCGGGCTCTGCCGCAGTAACCACGCCGGTACCAGTATTATCTTCGCAGTTATAGTCGCTCGTCCGCAGGTTCTCATCAATAACCTCGACCTCCTTCGTGGCCGTGACGACGGGCGCGTCAATCCGCAAGAGTGTATCAGCCACAACCTGACCATTCAGCGCGGGATCAAGTTCAGCATTCCCAGTTTGCGCCGTTGTTGATACTGCTTCAGCAAATACGATATTGACATCCATGGGATCGTTGCTGCGTGTTTCTTCGGTTCTTACCGTTGAACTACCCGATTCTTCGGCAGTCGCGACGGTAACCGTGAAGAGATCAGCCTCAGCGTTGACTGCCTCAATCGGGATGTTCGCAACGATCAAAACGTAATGGCCTTGTTCTTCGGGCAAGTTGGGCGCGATGTCAAACGCGTGATCACCCGGTGTGTAATAGGCTGCACTTGCGGGGTCGAATGCCGAAGCATCGTAAGTTGTCGCAAGCGCAATCGCGTATTCTCCCGGACCAGGCGCTGCGCTGACTTGTGTCAGACCTGCTGGTGAGTTCACTACACCGCCGATAGAGTCGCCATCTTCGATGGTCACAATATAGCCTTCTGTCGCGTTCCCGAGGTTGCGAACGAAGAATGGAAGCACAACTGGTGTTTCGCCCGGAACCGCGGTGCGCAATCCTTCGCTTGTCAAAGTGTTGATCAGCAGGTCAATCTTGCGGTCCACTTTAAACTCAGCGGTATGTGCAGCAACCTGCGGCAGCTCCACCACAGGAGCAGTATCGGAACCGCTACGATAGGTCAGCGAAACAGTGTTGCTCACGGTCGTATCTGGCGCAGTCTGTTGCGCCATAGCGCCGCCTGCCAGCAGGGCGCTCAGCGCCGTGCCATAGGCCAGGGTCTTGAAATGTCTGGGGATCATGGGGTTACTCCTCACTTTCACGAATACGCTGGCAAAATCAGCGCAGGGTTACGGTGTATTCGACGCTGATTTCCTCAGTGGGCCGCAGTTCCGGCAACGTCAGCCGCAGCGCACGCAGGCTATCTAGATCGGCTTGCATCACGGTCTCGCCATCCAGCTCGACAAAGAGGGGGGCGAAATCCTCAGGCGCCTCGGCATCGGCCCAGTCGATGACCAGACCCTCGGGGCCGACAAAGCTGTAGGGGTCGAGCAGCAATTCTGCCGCCACCTGCACGCCCAGTTGCAGGTTGATCGCAGGATCTTCGGTCGGGTTTTCGACCGTGATCACATAAAGCACCTGATCGCCGGGCGTGACGATGCTGTCATCCAGCGTGATGCGCTGCATGACAGGCTCGCCCGCCTCATCCAGCACCGGCGCGCCCGTGGCGTCGCGTTCAGGCTCCAGCGTGAAACCTGCAAGCGCGATCTGAACAGTGTCGGGGGGGTCTGCTTGGTCCTGCGCTGCCAGCGCCAGTGGAAACATGCCTGCGATGACAAGCATGGGAGCCGACCATTTCTGGCCGGCGGACAAGAAAGTGAGTGGCATAAACGCCTCCATACGCACACTTCCGCCAAAGCGGTGAGAAACACGGTCAATTCTGTTGGAGGCCTGCTCGAGCCTCTTTTCTATTATTAGAAAGAATACTACGTTCTCAGCGCCTTTCAGGCAAACGTTAATGTATTTTGACGCTGAGTTCGGAGTGTCGCATGGCAAATTGGTCACAGATCGCAGGCCACACCGCGCGCGCGCGCGCCGCGTTTTGTCTTGCGCTTGCTCTGGTGCCGTCCGATATCGCCCATAGCCAAGACGCACAGACCAGCTTCGCTGCCAATGATGTCGAATTCCTGAACCTGATGGGCAATCTGGAAGGGCCGCGCGGGTTTGGCACTGTTTCCGACTTTGCCCCGGCCCTGCCAGAGCGCCCGCTCACCGAGATGACACTGGCCGAAGTGCTGGACTATCAGCGCGAGATCCGCGCGATGGGGACGATCTCTTCTGCGGTCGGGCGCTATCAGTTCATCTATCTGACCCTGCGCGATCTGGTCGAGACGCACGGGATTTCGGACAGCCTTGTCTTTGACGGTGAGGTGCAAACCTATCTGGCGCGCTTCCTGATGCATAATTGCGGCTTTTTCGACCGCGCCACGCCCGAAGTGCAACTGGCCAATTGCCTCGCGGGTGTCTGGGCCGCGCTGCCACTGGTCAGCGGTCCGCAGCGTGGGCAATCTGCCTATGCCGATGATGGGGTCAACAAGGCTTTTGTCGCACCTGAGATCGTACTTGACGTATTGGGCCGCCGGTTCACATGGTAGACGCACGATTGGAAAATGCGCTTGTTTGCTATGTGATGTAATGCCACAAAAGCCTTGTGTCTCTCGGCCGCTCGACGGCTGGGGCAGTATGTCGCGGGTGACCGCTTTGCCAAGACACTGAAGTTGCAACATCGCAAGGTGAACGTCGGCTGTCCGCCCTCCACGTCGCTGATGCTGCGACCGCAAGCAAATTCTGCGCAGATGCAGCGAACGGCAGAAAGGTCCCGCAAAGCCGCCCGTCACTCGGCCTTGCTGAACTCCCGCGCGAGAATTGCCCGCGCATGCGCGATCCCCTCAGGCGTCAGGCTCAGTGATTTCGCCTTGTTTTTGGGATCAAAAATCAGGCCTTTCTCGAAAAGCCGGTCGGTGATCTCCCAATCGATCCCCTTCCAGACCCGATCACCGTCATGCAGCGTCAGGCTGAGGATCGCGAGGGCTGCGTCGTCGATCT
>PXDM01000014.1 GCA_003565055.1 Paracoccaceae bacterium | reverse complement strand
CGTCCTCGCCAGTCTCAGCGCAACGCCCGCATTTTCTCAGAGCGCCGATGAAGTCAATGCGATCATCCGATCGCTTGCACCGATTGCGGGGCAGACCCAGCCTGCTGCGCCCAGCGTCGATCTGACCGCACCTGCACCGATGGCGACACCACCCAGTCCGTCGCGCGAGGTGCTGGTCGAGGTCGTCATCGAAGAGCGGGTGATCTTCATCGACCCAACCTACTCGATGGATTTCGAGGTTTACTTCCCCTTCGACAGTGCTGCCCTGACACCGCAGGCGCGCGCCGACCTCCGCGCGCTCGGCCGCGCGCTGGAATCTCCCGAGTTGCGCCCGTACCGGTATGTGATTGCCGGCCATACTGACGCCGTCGGCGATCCGACTTACAACCAGCATCTGTCAGAACGCCGCGCCCTGGCCGCGCGCCAGTATCTGATCGAGAACTTCGCCATCAACCCACCCCGCCTGATCGCCGTCGGCTTCGGCGAGGCGCGCTTGAAAGACCCCGCAAACCCCCGCGCCGGGATCAACCGCCGGGCCGAGGTGGCGATGGTGGTGCAGAGGTAATGCCCGGGATAGCAAGATCCGCCGTCAAAGTTCTTGCTACTGCAAGGTGAAAACCAATTTGTAGTCACGATATCCGGTGACCCTGCAATGTTCATCGACCAATGGAGCCTGCCCATGCAAAGTAATGCCCCGGTCATCCGGGGCGATGGGCCCGGAAACGTTATACTTATATACCCCACAGTGCGGACGGGCAAAGATTCTTGCGGTTCCAATATACTGCTGGCGATCCCGCCGACCGTCGAAAAGAAGAGTTCCCGGCTCTACTCCACGCCGCATTATTCCCGTTCGGGGTTCGACGTAGACAAACTGCCTCGAATTGCCGCTGGCGATCAAACCCATGCGCGAGCCATTGTGATCCCAGTAGCTCGAAATGCGCACATCTCGCAAGACTTCATGCGGGATGCCTGCGGTGATAGTGGGTGCAATAGTACTTGGGCTGCTCACGGGCGGTGGTCTGGCGTCATCGGCGCTTGCGGAAAGCTCTTCACGTTGCAATTTAGCCACTGCTACCATTAGCGGGCAGTGTTCATACTGGGTGATGAATGCGTCAACTACCTTGAGTGTGTTTATAGTTTCGATCAACGCCCAGTCACGCCGTGCGGCCTCGCAGTCAACAACTGTCGAGGTTTGCGGAGACTGTAATGTTAGCGTCGGATCAACATCAACTGTTGCTTGCGGGTTGAAGCTGAAATTCCCGGCAAGCTGGTCATAATAGGCCGGAAACTGGTCATGGTTGACCTGCCGCGCCAGCGCACGCACATCGCGGCGCACATCGCGCGCGAGGCTGTGAATATCAAGACCCGGTTCTTGTAGCCGGGGCAGCAGCGCGCGGGTGAAAACCGAATTCGGGTCGGGATCACTGTCTGACAGCCGGTCCAGCGCGGCCTGCCCGGTTCCGGCCGAGAACAGGATGAAGGCCCCCTCAGGCGGATCCACCCGCGCTAGGCCGCGGCTTCTGCCGAGCGAACGCGCGCCCTCGATCGGGAACGGATTGTCGCGGCAGGCATCGAGGATCAGCAGGCTGACCCGCGCGCCGCGCCGCTGTATGATGTTGAGCACGCGATCCACTGGGATCGCTTCTGCGGTGACAAAGTCTTCATCGCCAGGGCGCGCCACTGGGATATCGGCTGGCAGAAGATAATTCCGACCAGCCACCTCGACTCCATGCCCAGCGAAATAGAACAGCGCCTCGTCGCCGGGCTCGAGCTGCGATGAAAATGACGAAAGAGCCTCATTCATGCGGCGGCGATCCGGGTCAATTTCTGTCATGACCACGAAGCCGAGCCGATCCAGCGCCGCGCTGACTGCCTCCGCATCGTTGCGGGCCTTTTGCAAGGGCGAGACATGGGCGTAATCATCGATCCCGATCACCAGCGCGTGGCGGGTTTGGGCGTTGGTGGTGGACGCAGCAGCGAAAAGAATGAAAACAACCACAAAGGCTGTCGGGGTAGCAAAGAAAGCGCGAAGCATCTGAGGAACAGAAAAAATCCCAATCCTGCTCTTACCCTGCACATGGCAGCGCGTAACTGCGATACGGCGGGGCTGCTCCAAATGCTGCATCACTGGCCTTTCTTCCCTATGACGAAGTCAATCAGCCCGTGGATATCAATAAGCATATTACATTGGGCGGCTGCCACCCGGCTGCCGAAGCGATCCACCACCACACCTGCCCAGCCATCAATCTCGACGCCAGGATAAACTGCGGTCACAGTGTAGGAATACGAGTTATCGAGATGGCTCTGGAAAGTAATCGACGCGCCTCGCGCGTGCGCCTGAGTTTGAACCTCGGCAACTGGAGAGGAAAGCTCTAATTCGATATCGCCACTATTCTGATCTACAAAACGATAATAGAGAAGGTTTGAGCGCCGATATACCTGTATTTCCTTCCGTTGTGCAGTTTGACATCGAAAAAGCATTTCAGAGGCAGCAAGCCCAGACAACCGCTCCTCGGCCAGTGTGACAAGCGTTGGGCATGAGTCCCGGTACATCTGGACAAATTGTTCCAGTGCGGTTTGACTGTCACTATCTTGAATAGCGGACCAAACATTCGCCGCGGCGGCGCAGGGGTCGGCAACTCGACCCGGCGCAGGCCCCAGCGTAACCGCCGCTGGGATAAACTGGAACTCTCCGTCCAACTGATCATAGAACGCGGGAAACTGGTTGTGACCAACAGTGAGCGCCAGTTGCCGCACCTCAGACCGCACTTCTCGCACAAGATCGCTCAGATCCAAGCCGGGGGTTGTAATGCGCGGCAACATGGCGCGGGTGAAAATAGAGTTGGGGTTTGGGTCGTCATTTGAGAGCCGGTCAAGCGCAGCTTGCCCGGTGCCGGCGGAATACATGATGAATGTCCCTTCGGGCGCTTCCATTCGGGCCAGTCCGCGCGAACCGCCCAGAGATCGTGTGCCTTGACGTGGGAACGGGTTGTCGCGGCAAGCATCAAGGATCAGAAGACTCAGCCGCGCGCCGCGGCGCTGGATCTGGTCCAGCACATCCTGCACAGGTATTCCGAAGCGGCGCACCAGAAGGTCGCCACCACGCTCTGGCGCTGGTATGTCAGCGGGCAGCAGGATGTTCTCGCCCTCAAGTTCTACGCCATGCCCGGCGAAGAAAAACACCGCCTCGTCGCCCGGAGACAGCCTGTCTGTGAAGGCCTCGAGCGCCTGCAGCACGGCGATGCCTGTCCCGTCCAGCAGCAGATCGGCCTCAAAACCCACCGCGTCCAGCGCGCCATGTACCGCCCGGGCATCGTTGCGCGCCTTCTGCAGCGGCTCGACATGGTCGTAAGCATCGATCCCGATCACCAGCGCATGGCGGGTATGGGCCAACACAGCTGACCCAGAAAGAATCATGTAGATCAGAGCAAAAGTAATATTTGTTCGCAGGGCATGGAGCATCGAAAAACCTTTTTTGCGTTAGTCACTCGAGATTGGCATAGGCTTCCAGCGCGGCGCGGGTCTGCGGGCCGAAGGCCCCGTCGAGCGCGCCGTCATAGACCCCGGCCTCCTGCAGGATGCGTTGAATTTCAAGGAGAGTCGGCCTAGAAACCTCGGATCTTATATTCCTGATGCTTCCTTCTGGGAAATCTCCAAACTTAAGTAGTTGTAACTGCCAGTACGCAGCTTTCTTACGATTGGGCGGGATTGACGATGACCCATTTTCCCAGAATTCTGCAAGTGTAAACATCGCCGAGGTGTCAGATCGGTCAGCAGCGCGACGCAACCAATCGAGTCCTTCTGAAGGGTTCATTCTTACACCTCGCCCCAAAAGATATGCGCGACCAAGTTGCCGCATAGCTTCAGGATTGCCAGCCAACGCTCCTTTTTCAAACCAAGCAACGGCCGTTTTGCGGTTCCGCGTCACACCAATACCGTCATGGTATGCGAGACCCAATCGGAACATTGCGGCACCATCCCCAAGCTCCGCTGCACGCCTGAACCAACGCAATGCAGAAGTTTGATCATTTGCCGCAAGATAACCAAGCTGCGTGAATGCTTCTCCTGAACCTGCAGAGGCAGCATCTTGAAACCAGCGAAGAGCAACCTGTCTATCTTCACGCGTTTCTAACCCAGCATAATGAAACCATCCAACAGCAAACATTGATGGGGCATGCCCACTATCAGCACCCATTTGGTACAATTGCAGTGCTATACGATGATTTCGTGCTGCATCATGTGCGCGAGCCAGATGATATCTAACATCTAAGTCTTCAGGGTAGGTGTGCAGTGCTGCCGCACATATCTCGATTGCATTTTGGGCATCTATGAAATTGAACTCACTGCGCGAGACAGCTTCACTGCCAATCAGACTCCGACAATCATTTCTGATGTCCTCTGCAAATACGGAAATTGGAAAGATAACAAGAATAGTTATCAATTTTAAGAAGCGACTCAATTTGCCCTCCATGGGTTTTCTTTTATTGTTCAACTAAAAAGCGGCTACTGACCCAGCCATGTTGAGTTGTTTCGAAAACGCCTGCGGCGACAATGCGCACCCAGTCACTTCGGTTCTCCAAAACGACCACAGGTGTTGACGGATCAAGGGTTGCGATCAGGTTACGATCTGCGCCTGGCCCTGCCCGGACATTGAGGCTGAGGTCGGGCAATACTTTGTAGCGCGACACGGTAACTGGTAGGTAAGCGTGGAACTCTGGCTCGGCTTGATAAACTTGGTCAAAGTCACAGACGAGCTGATTGAAACCATTCACTCGCTGGTCAAGAACACCAATCTCCTTGCATTGTGCCTCGACCAAAGGCAGCGCTTGGACCGCTCCGCGCTTAACGTATTCGACGGCGCAGTTGGTGAGTAGCCCCCAACGCTCCCAATAACCGCAAGCCAGTGTTTCATCCTCTTCATCGCCTGTGAAATCATACCCCCAGCTGTGGTTGTCTCTGCCGCGCTCGACATCACCGGAACTGAACGAATGTTGCGAAAAAAGCGTGGAGCGGGTCGCCGATGCCACCTGGACCGGAACGCCATCCTGCAGCTTGAACTCCAGCACCTCATCATGAAGCGTGCTATTTCCAACTCCCGCTGCAACCGTCTGTGTCCGAACGCGCCACTCGTTTCCATCGCGGACAACGGAAGGCTCATCCCAATTGAAGTCGTCCAGAGCGTTCACAGAAAAACGGCCGTCACCCCGATAGGACGCAACATGGGTGAATGCAGGCACAGCATTTCCGCCAGCATGCGTTCGGTAGACAGCATCGGCATAACCATCGTTGTCTAGATCTTTTACCGCAATGATGCGCAACGAATGCGCATGTTCCTCGATGGAATAGGTTGCTACTCGGTAACGTACACCATCAACGGTCGCGACAAGAGCCATTCCCTCTCCCTCATCAAAACAGAGCTCTCCTGAGCATGGCTCGCCACTAGAAAAGATCTCATAAGTGACTGCTGCGCGGGGTGGCGTTGGTGGGGAAACTCTAGCCCGCTCGGGTGCTTCTCCCGCAATGAACTGAAACTCTCCGTCCAGTTGGTCATAAAATGCGAGGAACTGGTCATGCCCGACGCTCACGGCGAGCGTGCGAACTTCAGTCCGCACCTCCAGCACCATATCGCGCAGGCGCAGGCCAGGGGTGGTCAGCCGCGGCAGCAAGGCTCGGGTGAAGACCGAATTGGGATCAGGGTCGTCATCCGACAGCCGGTCGAGCGCGGCCTGTCCTTCGCCCGCGGAATAGAGAATGAATGTGCCCTCGGGCGCCTCCATCCGCGCAAGACCGCGTGTGCCGCCCAGTGAGCGCGTGCTTTGACGTGGAAATGGGTTGTCGCGGCAGGCATCGAGGATCAGGAGGCTGAGCCGCACATCGCGGCGCTGGATCTGGTCCAGCACGTCCTGCACCGGAATGCCGAAGCGGCGCACAAGCAGGTCCCCACCACGCTCTGGCGCGGGGATGTCGGCGGGCAGCAGGATATTCTCTCTGTCGATCTCCACCCCGTGCCCGGCGAAAAAGAACACCGCCTCGTCGCCCGGCGACAGCCTGTCCGTGAAAGCCTCGAGCGCCTGAAGGACGGCGATGCCTGTCCCGTCCAAAACCAGATCGGCCTCGAACCCCGCCGCCTCCAACGCACCGTGCACCGCACGCGCGTCGTTACGCGCTTTCTGCAGCGGCTCGACATGGTCGTAATCGTCGATGCCGATCACCAGCGCATGGCGGGTCTGGGCAGAGGCAATGTTGGGCAGCATCCACGCTGCGGCGATGAGGTAGAAGACAATAACGACACGCATTAAATGGCTCCGGGATTGCAACGACTTGGTTAGGATATGGGTGCGGCATGTCGCGATCAAGCCATGTGGCCAAGTCTCTTGGCATAACAACACATTATTCTTGACGCAGCGTTGCGCATTAGGGCAACTTCACGCTACGAAAAATGTCTTTTTTTGCACAGTTTCGGAAAGAGATTTTGCCGGACACACACAGCCGAAGCGCAGTTGCGTTTGCGCATTGTTTGCAGATTTTGCCTCACAGCGGCTGCCAAAACGCCCCGCGCCGGTCCCTGACAGGGCAAATTGATGAACATCCGCGATGTCCCGGGCGAGGGCTGGGTCAGTGCGAGGTTTCTCGCACCTATCGGCGACAGAATTGCCGACCTGATCCCTTGGGAGGATTAAGCAGAATGACCAGAGCCCTTGCACCGCTTGCCGTGACCCTCACTATGTTCCTGACGGTGGGCGCTGTTCAAGCCAACACCATCCGAGTCTCGGACCATCCAGGCTGCGATCTGGAACTCCGCGGTGAGATCCGTCGTGGAGCTGCGGAGGCGCTGGATATGGACCGCGTATTCGACATGGTGGAACGTCAAGTGTCCCTTTCAGAAGAGGGTTATGTGCTCTGTCTGGACAGCCCGGGCGGGTCATTGGCTGAGGCGATGGCGATGTTTGAGGCGATCAGTGAAAAGAATATTACAACCAGAATTCCAGCCGGTTGGCGTTGCGAGTCGGCCTGCGCTATAGCGTTCATGGCAGGTTCACTTACCCTTGGGCTGGGCGTACCAGTAACAGATCGCTCTCACCGCCTAGATCCGGGGGGGAGTCTTGGTTTCCACGCACCAAGCTTGCAACTGTCTGGCGACGGTCTCTACTCAACTGAAGAAATTGGCCGATCATTCGAACTAGCGCTGGAAGCGGCGTCAAGACTTTACCGCTCTAGCTTGCAAGAGAGAGGTGGCTGGCGCTCTTTCAATGAATACCTGTATGCGCGCCTGCTGGAAACACCGTCAGACCGGATGTATCGGATAGATACCATAGGCGACGCGATCCTTGCGGATATCACTCTCGGTCCAGCAGACCTACCTCAGCAAATTACCGAACGTGAGATCGCGCATCTGTGCGATGCCGCTTATCTAACAGAAAGAGCGCCGTCGGAAATGAGGATACCCGATGGTGCTGCTGAGCTTGCCTGGAAAAAACTTCACGGCACGAAACTGCCCAAAGAGACCCGAGACTGGTTACAGGAAGCGCGCCATGTGGAGCTGACTCGCGAGGGCGGCAGCCTGATCGGCCGGGTCGGCGGCTATGATCGTCACACAGTTTACGCATACGGCTGCCAAGTCAAATTCGATGCTTCGGCGGTGACAGACCGCTCGAGCTTCTTCGACGATTTCGCTTCCAGCAAAGCTGTCAGTGTACGGTTCTATTTCTATTACGTGCGTGAATATGACGACGCGACTGGTACAAGCCAAGTCGTCACCAGATGGCAGCCCGATCCTGATTACCTGCAGGCCGAGATCCATGTTCCGCTCTGGTTCATGCACGATCCGGCGACACCCCTTTCATCGCTAGTGCCCAAGGTTGACACCCCGCTGGAGCATCCGGGCGCGACCCATGTCGTCCACACACAGCCCGGCTGGATGGTCAACATACGCACTGGCCCCGGCACTGACCATCCGGTACTGCGTGAAGTGGCGCATGGCACCGTGGTGATGCAGCTGATGTACAATGGCGATGGATGGGCAAGGGTCGAGCTATCGGATGGCACTGCGGGATGGGTTGCCGCTGGACTCCTCGCTCCGCTATGATTGGAGGAATGAAGCCGTGCCGATGCCAATACTCATTGATCCCTTCAATGAGACTGCCCATGGTACAACCGAGCATTCCGGACGGCACCATCAGACCGCGGGAGGCGCGTCGCGGGCCATGGCGGATTTCAGGGGGGCACCGCCAGCCCGGCGTCTCCCAGTTGTTCCAGGTCTGGCAGATCGCGCAAGCTCTCCAGCCCGAAAGCTGCGAGGAACGCGTCTGTGGTCACAAAGGTATAGGGGGCACCACGACGCGGCGCGCGCGGACCAGTTCCAATCAAACCGTGTGCATGCAGCCGCCCGATCAGGTCCCGGCTGATCTCTTTGCCGAAGATATCCTTGAGCCCGTCACGGGTGATCGGCTGGTGGTAGGCGATGGCCGCCAAAATCGCGACATCGAACTCGTTCAGGTCCAACAGTTGGT
>PXDM01000028.1 GCA_003565055.1 Paracoccaceae bacterium | reverse complement strand
CAACGCCACATCAACACCGCAGCCGAATTTTGACATTCGGCAGCACCCGACGACACACACCAACATCCGCCGACACAAAAGCCCCCCTCGCGGGGGCTTTCGGCGTTCGGGGCGCATGGCGGTCTACTGGGCGAACTGCATCACCTGGCTTCCCTGTGCGGACGACGACCGATCGTCGTGAGGAAGGCGGCAGCCCGGAGCACCAGAACCGCGAGAACCAAGAAGGCGAAGGGAAGCTGTAATGGGTTCGGGTTGGGTGTGGCGCGATGAAAGCTCAGGAAATGCGCGAAGAGGAAGTAGGCTGTGTGCGCGACGACAAGCGCCCAGAACACCAGCGCCGTCATCTGGACTGTCTTCCAGGAAGTCGAACCGAGGAATCGCACCGCGCGGTCGCTGGATGTGAGCAGCAAGATGAGTCCGATGCTAAGCGCGAGGATGCCAATGGCATTGGCAAGCCCGAACCCGTGCTGCAGCATCACGTACTTCAGGTCGACCGGATGGAACTCGAACCCGAACAGGCGCAAGAAGTCCCATTCCACCCACCCGTCAAGAATGATCACCGTGTGCACAGAGGCCAGAACCACTGAATAGATTCCGAGTTCCCTCCGCCAAGGAAGCCATTTCGCACTCGCACGAAAAAGACGCGGCGCGGCACCGAGTGTCATCGTAAAGGCAAGCAGCAGAACCGCTGCGTCCCCGAATGCGCGGTTCCATCTATGCATCGGGCTCCACTGACCGTGCACGAGCGAGAAAGCATAGACGAGTGCGGCGGCTGCGATAAGAACGACGACGTGACGTGTGAGTGTTCGCCGTCGGTTCGGTGTCGATCGGGACGGTGTCATGGGCGAGTCTGCGGCAGTGGTCATGGGATGCCTCGTTCGGGAAGTGTGTTTTTCAGGTGTGAAGTGAGCGCCATCTTTGCCAAGTGGCAAAGGACAGGAGAGCAATTCCGCCGGTGGTGACGAAAGGCCGTATCGGATCGAACCAGAGCATCAAGGCTTCGCCTCCGAAGATCAGCATGAGGATCTTGTTGCAGGTCGGGCAGGCAATGCCGAGGAAACCCACCGTCCCTCCTGCCGTGGCGCGCCGGAGCCCGCAGGCGTTGGGAAGCGCGACGAAGGTTCCGGTCAGAACGGCAACAAGCACCAGGGCTGGCAACTCCCAAGCACCGACAGGTGTCATCCGGACGAAGAACGGGTTGGCCCAGATAGCGGATACCGTGCCCAGCGCAGCGAACGCGAGAATGCCCGCCATCCAGCCCCAGTAGAACGGATGCATCTCTCTGGTCCAAGGCCAGAGCGCGCGCTCATGTGACATTGCATCTCCTCATCGAGCGGTATGGTCCATTTCGACGGCTTCGCCATCAAATACGATCTGGAAGCGCCATCGCCCGCTCATGGGAAAGCTGCCCGTTCCCTTCCAGGTGCCGTCTGATCGGCGGAACACGGGCACCGGCGTGCGCCCCATGTCATGGCCCACCATGGTCATTGATATACCCGGTTGAATGAGCGTCGCGTCGTCACTACCATCGTCACTTTCGAACCTGGCGGTGATTTCGAAGGCGCGTGCCTGTCCATCCTCCACCGCGACCGTGAGGCGACCGCCGGCGACCTCCCTGGACATGAATGCCTGGGAAGCAGTCGGGGAGTCGCGATGATCCCGATTTGCAGACAGACCAAAGGTCAGGAATGCCCCAACGATCGCTGCGACAATCACGAGCGGGATTGCGATCACCCCTGCACGAAGCGCCCGCATGGCCCTACAGCACCACAACTTGGGTCCCGATGCGGACCAGATCGTAAAGTTCCTCGACATGGTGATTGAACAGGCCGAAGCAGCCGTTCGAGGCGCGGCGCCCGATTTTCGCGGGGTTATCAATCCCGTGGATCCGGTAGTATTGCCACGAGAGGTTCAACGCGCGGGTCCCGAGCGGGTTGTCCGGCCCCGGATGGACAATTGCAGGCAGCGTCGGGTCGCGTTCGCGCATGCTCGGGGTTGGAATCCAGGTCGGGTTCAGACGCTTCAGCACGATTTCAGTGCGGCCGCGGCGCGTGAATTCCTCGGTCATTGGCACGGAGCAGGGAAAGACCAGATAGGTGCTTTCGTCCTCGGACCAGAAATGGACGGCGCGCGATGCGCTGTCACAGATGATGGCACCATGGCGCAGACTGTCGAAATGATCGCGCCACTGCACGGTCCTGAAGCTCATGGTGTTGCGCTGGACACGGGGATTGGCGTCAGTTTCGATTTCGCCGACAAAGCTTTGGGCGAGAGACGCGCTTGCGCTAAGCGAAACAAGGCCGCCTCCTGCCAGTGTCAGCATCTGGCGTCGGTTAAGCATGATTTTCCGCATTCTGTTTCTCCTTCGCGGTATTGCTGTTGGTTGCTAGATCAGGTTTCGGTTTCCGTCACTCGATCCCGTTCGCGCGTTGAAGCGCGCGGACATAGGCGATGATGTTGTTCACTTCTGCACGCGTGACGCCTTCGATCGGGGGCATGTTGCCGAACCGCCAGTGATGCGCGCGAACGCCGTTCTGAACGGCAATGTGGAAGGCCTCATCGGAGTGATGCCCGGGGTGATAGATGCGGTGCACCAGTGGCGGGGCGATACCGTCCCGACCCGCAGCGCTCGTTCCATGGCACGCCGCGCAGAGGGTCGCGAAGGCGCGTTCGCCCATGGCCTCCGCTTCGGAAAGGCGCGCCGGAACGACAACTTCAACCATTGGGGACGGGGCAAGGTCGGCCGGAAGATCGGGCAAATCCGCTACCGAAAACGAGGTTTCTTCCCCATTGCTCCAGAGGTTCCACGCGATGACACCTGTCACGGCTAAGATGACCGCAAGAATGAAGCGCAGGGTAGATTGTTTCATGCAAAACTCCTTTCCTGCCCGTCCCTGACGCTTTGAAGGCGTATTGAAGGTTCAGGGACGGGGAAGTCCGCAGCGGAATCGCTGCCGCCGCGGCGGATCTCAGGTCGTAACGACCAGTTCGGTCATCATGCCCGTGATGAGATGTGGCATGTGATGGCAGTGCAGCATCCAGCGGGCCGCCTCGCCCGCGTCGAATGCGATGGTGACCATTGACATGGGCGGGATGTGCACCGTGTCTCGCATCGCGCCGTCGATGCGCTGCATGCCGATATTGCGCCCGCCGATGCCGACCACCTGGAACACATGCCCGTGCAGATGCATCGGATGGGCCATCATTGACATGTTGTGGAACATCATCTCGACGCGTTCGCCTGAACGCGCCTGGATCGGAGTGTGTTCACCCCAGGTGCGGTCGTTGATGGTCCAGCGATAGGGGGACATGGTGCCGCCCAGCATGACCATCTCGCGGCTTGCCGCATCGCGCCGAGGAAGCGAAGCCCGCGCCCGCAGGCTGGATTCCTGCGCAAGATCATAGTCGAAAGCCGACGCTGCTTCATCCGAGAGTTCGGCGACCCGCGCCACCTCCCCTGAAGGAGAGGCGAGGATGATCCCGGTGCGTTCCCGCTCGCCCTCGCGCAACGCCAGGATCGGCCAGGCGCCTTCCTCCGCAGGAAGATCGAGTTCGAGATCCAGCCGCTGGCCCATCGCGAAGCCGAAGCGTCGGCCGGAGCGTGGCACGATGGCATGGCCATCCACCGCCACAAGACGGCCCTCGATACTGCCCGTATCGATCCAGAACACGGTCGCCGCCGCCGCGTTGATGATGCGCAGCCTGACACGACCGCCCCGCTCGACCCTGACAACCTCGGGGTCGGACAGCGTTCGGTCGTTGGCGAGATAGGCGTCGAAGTCGATATCGTTGAGATCCATCTCCATGCCCTGCATGCCGGGCATCGCCCCCATGCGGGACATGCCCTGCATGTCGCCGTGATCGCCCCCTGTCATCCGGCTCATCATGCCGCCAGCCATGCCGGCGCCCGAAGCATGATCCATGGCGCCGTGATCCATTGCTCCATGCCCCGGCCCATGGTCGATGTTCGCCATCAATTCATCGGGCGAGGTGAAGGAGAAGTCCTGCAGGATAAGGACGACTTCCTGCCGGTCCTGCGAAACATCTTCTGGCGAGCGGACGATGAGCGGGGCTGCGAGCAGCTGCATTTCCTGAACGGGAAAGTGGCTGTGCATCCAGTGCGTGCCTGCAAGCGGCGAGAAGTCGTAGTCGCGCGTCTCGCCCGGTCGCAAGGCTGGCATGGGGGCACCGGGCACCCCGTCCTGATCATTGGGTGGTATCTGCCCGTGCCAGTGGATGATTGTCTCGATATCCAGCGCATTCTCGAGGCGGACCTTGAACCGTTCGCCCGGATTGAGGATCAGCCCCTGACGGCCCGCGGCGTTCTCCAGCCCGAAGACGGTGGCTGCCTGGCCATTTATGTCCAGGGTGCGGCGCGTGGCGCGTAGGGTCTGGAGTGGGCTGTTGGCCTGCGCAAGCAAACCTGCGGGTAGGGACAGCGCTGCCGCCGACGCGGCGGTTGTCGCCATGAACCGGCGACGTGTGTAGCGAAAACTCATGAGATATGCTCCTGCTTGCCGACAGGATGTCGGCGATCGGCTTACCCGGCACGTCGGCCGGAGTGCGATTTTTCAGGAGCGGGTTTTGGGAGGTCTGAGGTCCGGCGCGGCCGCAAGGCCACCCATGACCTGGTCGACGGTGAGGCGATGAGAGCCAGGCACGACGCACGACGTCATGTTCAGGCCAGGAACAAGCGCATGCAGCGCCGACATGCACGGCAGCACACAGGAACTGCACCCTGCGTCCATCACGTGGTCGGTGCGTTCTCCGTCGATGCAGCAGTCTGAGCGTTGCTCGGCGGTATCGTCCTGTTGCAACTGTGCGGCGAAGTGATCCGGATGCGCTGCAACGGCGTGGCCTTGCAGCGCTGGCGCAAAGGCCAGCAGTGCGACGAGAAACGCCGCGGCCAGGGATCTCCATGAACTACAGGTGCAAAGACACTTCATGAGCGCATGGTAAGAGCGCGCCTTTACTCAGTCCAGCCAGAAACTTCTTGCTGAACCAAACATCGACGTGAGTTTTGCTGTCAGCGCCTGCGTCACCGCATCCATTTTCATGCAACCCTTGACCTTCCAGCGACTGGAGAGACTACTTGCATCTAGACGGCGCCCTCGGTGCGCTTGATCTGTATCAATGCAGAACGGGGCTGCAGTGGATTACTGATCGGCTCATGTTTCAGGTGGGACAGGATGATCGCGGTTCGCAATAACAGTAAGACAGGGGCGATTGGCTGGCGCGTGATGCGCTGGTTCGCGATGCTTTTGGTCGTGCTGGCGTTCGGAGTCGCGAGCATCTCGATGGCAGAGTCACATCCGGTCCAACACCTTGCCGAGCAAGGCCCGGCAGGCGCGGTGTTCGATAGCGCGCTCGATAGCCAGGAGTGCTGCGATGAAACGGATCCCGGGCACACCAACGGCTCTTGTACCAGTTTCGGGCATTGCGTCGGCTGTGCGATCGGGAATGCGGGTATGCCTGGGCCTGAATTCTTTCCCGAAGCTTGCCTCGACTTGCGTTTGATAATCCTCCCTGAAGGCTTTGCCTCTGGGCCAGCTGCGCACCCTCCCAAAGTGTCCTGAACCGTCTGGCAGGGGCGCGGTCGCTTTGAACTGCGCGCCTGCCGCACCTGCGGGTTGAGTGGGCCTCGCGCCTTACCGGCCTGCATGGTGAGCAAAGTGATCACACCCCGATTCGCTGCCCTTTGGTGAGTTCCAGTGTGGTCTGGCAGAACCGTTCCGGTGCGCAGGCAGCAATTCCCGAGATCAAAAACGCTCTCTGCTGCGATGCCCGGAATCTTCGAATGAAGGTTTCACGATGACGGACGAACCCCATTTCACCACACGACGAGGCTTTATTGCCGCGGCCGGGTTTGGCGGCACGGCGCTTTACGGCCTCTGGGTCGGCTATGGCGCGGCGCCCGGCCCACTGGCGCTGTTTGGCACCACGCCCACCGAGGATGCAACTGTCACCGCCGGCCACGCCGCCCATGCGGCTTCGTTGCCTGATGCGCTGACGCCCGAGGCTTTCGAGGCGCGGGTGCAGGCGTTCATCCAGCGTTTCGGCGAGGCTGACGGCAGCGTGCGTCCCCTTGCTGTGGAAGCAGTGCATGACGCCATGGCCGATCAGGCGCGCGGGTTATCTGGGTGGGCCGCGCCGGGTGATCGACGCGGGCTATGGCGGCGAGGCGCCCGCGCTCTGGTCCACGCTGATGGGCTGGGTCGCCGCCGGAGGGCTGGTCATGGCGCTGGCCTTGACGGTCTTTCCCCTGTCGGTCGCGGGATCGCTGATTGGCGGAAGGGTGTTGGCGGCGGGATCGTCGCGATGGGAGGGCGCGATACCGCCACGCCCGGGCGTGGCCGCGGTGCTCGGCCCGCTGGGCGTGCTGGTCATCGTGATCGGAATGTATGGGGCCACCACGCTGGGATTCGAGACGATGCGCGCGCTGCCGGTCGAGGCGGTGGGCGCTGGTCATGGCCACTGAACGAAAGGAGACGGACATGAAATTCGACATCACCCTCATCTTCACCGTGGCCGCTGTCTGGGCAGTACTGGCGCTGGCCTACGCGCTCGCGCCCTGGAGCGGCATGATCGGCTATGCCTGGGTCTGGGGCTTCGGCGCTGCGCTGTTCCTCGTGCTTGGCCTAGCGTTGCGCCGCGCGGCCCGGCGCGGGGAGCGGCCGGCATGACCGCGCGCCCCGACTATACCCCCGCGCTCGGACTGCGGGTACTGACGCCGTTCTATGACGCGGCGATCGCTGCCTTTACCCGCGAGCGATCCTGGCGACCGCGCCTGGTCGCGCAGATCGCGCCGCGGACCGGCATGCGCATCGTCGATATCGGCTGCGGTACCGGCACCTTCACGCGCGCGCTGAAACGCGCTGATCCGGGTGCCGAGGTCATCGGCGTCGACCCGGACCCACAGGTGCTGGCCAAGGCCCGGACCAAGGCCGCGGCGGAAGGGCTGCAAGTCACCTATGTGGAGGGGTCTTTCGATGAGGGCTTCGCTGGGGCGCAGAAACCCTTCACGGCGGTCACCACTTCGCTCGTCCTCCATCAGGTGCCGCTCGCCGGCAAGGCCGCGATCCTGCGCGCGGCCTTCGCGGCGCTTGCGCCCGGCGGCCGACTGCACATCGCCGATTACGGTATTCAATCAAGTCCGTTGATGCGCTTCCTGTTTCGCAACACCGTGCAGAGGCTCGATGGTTTTGAGGACACCGAGCATAACGCCCGTGGTGTCTTGCCGACGCTGATGCAGGAGGCGGGTTTCGATCCGGTCGAAGAGACGGTTAGCTTCGCCACCCCGTCCGGCGCAATCACGCTCTTTCGGGCGCAAAAGAATACGGGAGACCCCACATGAACACCAAAGTTCAGACACCAAGCGAACACGCCACTGCCACGCTCACCATTCCCGGCATGGGCAGCGATCATTGCGCCGGGATCGTCAAGACCTCTCTGAGCCGTCTGGAAGGCGTTGGTGAGATCCGCACCAGCATTGCAAGTCACCGCGCCGAAGTGGCCTTTGACCCTTCCCGGGTCGATGCGGCTGCGCTGAGGAAAGCGGTCGAGCGCGCGGGCTACGAGGTCGATGCCGTTGCAGAGGTTGCAAGGAGCGGGGCGACGGAGGTTCGCCTGATCGTGCCCGGGATGGGCAGCGATCACTGCGCCGGGATCGTGTCAGAATCGATCCGCCGCCTGCCGGGGATCGCCGATGTCTCGACCAGCATCGCCAGCCACCGGGTGCGGGTGCGCTTTGACGGCACACAAATCGATGCTCAGGCGATCCGCAAAGCGGTTGAACGCGCGGGCTACGAGGTCGACGCGGTCGAGACAGCAACATCGCGCCGCGCGCCCGAGGCCGAGGGCTCGGAGGACCGCTATCTGGCGCAGGCCTGGAGCCGCCTGTGGTTCGCGGCGATTCCGGCATCGCTGATCATGCTGATCATGGTCCCGCACATGTTCTGGCAGCCGATCCCCGGCTACCTTCTGATCGTCGCGCTGCTGGCCTTTCCGGTGGTCTTTCTGCGCGGCGGCTGGGCCACGCATGTCTCGGCCTGGCGCTCGCTGACCAACCGCACGGCGAACATGGACGTGCTGATCTCGATGGGCAGCCTGCCGCCCTATCTGATCGGGTTGATCGGCTTTGTCTATCCGATGACTTCGTTCATCGAGATGGCGGCGACGATCATGACGTTCCATTTGCTGGGCCGTTATCTGGAAACCCGTGCCAAGGGCCGGGCCAGCCAGGCGATCAAGCGGCTGATCACGATGGGCGCCAAGACCGCGACGGTTCTGCGTGATGGCGCCGAGATCGAGATGCCGGTGTCTGAGCTTGACGTGGGTGATGTCATGCTCGTGCGCCCGGGTGCCAAGGTGCCGACCGATGGCGAGATCGTGGACGGCAACAGCCATCTCGACGAATCCATCGCCACCGGGGAGTCCGTTCCCATCGAAAAGGGACCGGGCGATACGGTGATCGGCGCCACGATCAACAAGGAGGGGCTGCTGAAGGTCCGT
>PXDM01000426.1 GCA_003565055.1 Paracoccaceae bacterium | reverse complement strand
GTCTCGACCGAAGTGCGTTACGGCCATATCGCCGAAGTGCTCTGTGACCTCGCGACCGAATTCAAGGCCACGCAGATCATTGTCGGGCGGACTGGCGAAAAGGGCCTGCAGGCGCGGCTCTTCGGCTCGGTTGCCGCGACGCTCTCGCAAGTGGCCCCTGTGCCCTGCACAATCGTTCCATGATGGCATTCAGGAGGATTCCCATGAAAAATGTTCTTGCTGCCCTTGCAGCGACCGCAGCGCTTGCAAGGCCCGCTCAGGCGAGCATCGCCGAGACCATCGACTCTGTTTTCGCCAGTTCCACAGGTTGGTTCGTGAACCTGATTTTCGCCAATCTGCCGGGGACGGGTGTTCCGTGGATCGTCGGCTGGCTGGTCATCGGGGCGCTGGTCTTCACCCTCTATTTCGGGTTCATTCAGGTCCGCGCCTTTGGTCATGCCCTGCAGATCGTGCGCGGCAAATATTCCGACCCGAAGGACGCGGGTGAGGTCAGCCCGTTTCAGGCGCTCACAGCCGCGCTTTCGGGGACGGTGGGTCTGGGCAATATCGCAGGGGTTGCGGTCGCGGTGTCGATTGGCGGCGCGGGGGCGACCTTCTGGATGATCCTCGCCGGGCTTCTGGGCATGGCGTCGAAATTCACCGAATGCACGCTGGGCGTGAAATACCGCAATGAATACCCGGATGGCAGCGTCTCGGGCGGCCCGATGTATTACATCAAGAAGGGTTTTGCCGAGCGTGGTCTGCCCTTGGGCGGTTTCATGGCGATCATGTTCTCGATCTTCTGCGTGCTGGGCGCGCTGGGGGGCGGCAACATGTTCCAGGCCAATCAGGCCGCGAGCCAGGTGCAGAGCGTGCTGGGTGTGCCGACCTGGATCACCGGGATCGTGCTGTCAGGCATCGTGTTTCTGGTGATCGTCGGTGGGATCAAATCCATCGCGCGGGTGACCGAGAAAGTCGTGCCCTTCATGGGCGGGGGCTATTTCATCGTCGGCATGGCAATCCTGTTCCTGAACTGGGACATGATCGGCTGGGCCTTCAGCGAGATCATCCGTGGTGCCTTCACCGATAGCGGGATTGTCGGCGGCATGGTCGGCGCGATCATCCAGGGCTTCCGGCGCGCGGCGTTTTCCAATGAGGCGGGCATCGGCTCGGCGGCGATTGCCCATTCGGCGGTGCGCACCAAGGAGCCGATCAGCGAGGGTTTCGTGTCGCTGCTGGAGCCGTTCATCGACACTGTGATCATCTGCACCATGACCGCACTTGTGATCATCATCACCCAGCAGCTTCTGATCGACGCGAATACGGGGATGTATCTGCTTGATGCGAACGGGCGCATCCAGAACGCCGAAGGCGTGGGCGCTGGTGTGCCGCTGACCTCGGCGGCGTTTGGGTCGGCCTTCGGCTGGGCACCCTATGCGCTGTCGGTGGCGGTGTTCCTCTTCGCCTTCTCGACGATGATCACCTGGTCCTACTATGGTGTGAAAGCCTGGACCTACATGTTCGGCGAAGGTGAGACGAAGGAGCTGGTCTTCAAGCTGGCCTTCTGCTTCTTCATCTTCGTGGGCGCGGTCACGAGCCTCGACGCTGTCATCGACTTCTCGGATGCTGCGCTCTTCTCGATGGCGATCTTCAACATCATCGCGCTCTACTTCCTGATGCCGATCGTGAAGCGGGAGCTCAACAGCTATCTGCTGCGGCTGAAATCAGGTCAGATCAAGGCGTATAAATAAGGGTGGACACACCCCTCGTAGGGTGCGTGCTCGGCACGCATCCTACCTTCCACGGGCACGATCAGGCGGTTTTTTCCATCCGCAGGAAGGTGAAGAGCCCCAGCGCGGTCAGGGTCTTTTCTTCAACCACATTCAGGCTCTGCACGCCCAAGACGCGATCTTTCGGGAAATTCGAGTGCCAGCCGAGGTAGTCCGCGAAGGGCGCAAATTTGCGTTCCAGCCAGGCAAGCCAGCCTTCCTCGCGCGCGAAATGATTGACCAGAAGGATCTGGCCGCCGGGTTTGCAGACCCGCGCCATCTCGGCCATGACCTGCTCGGGGTCGGGCACGACAGAAATCAGATGCATCGCCACGACTGTGTCGAAGCTCGCATCCGGGAAGTCGAGCCTGCGCGCATCCATCTGACGCAATTCGCGCACATGAGACAGGTTTTCCTCGCGCACCTTGGTGCGGGCGCGCTCAAGCATTTCCTCTGAAAAATCAATGCCAGTGACGTCCAGACCGGGAGTGTAATAGGGCAGGGCAAGCCCGGTGCCGACGCCCACTTCCAGCACGCGCCCCCCGCTCGCATTGGCGACCTTGGTGGCATGGCGCCGTCCCGCATGGGTGATCTGCCCGAAGGTGAAATCATAGACGGGCGCCCAGCGGCGATAGCTTGTCGTAATGGCCTCAGGCTTCACGCGCTTCCCCCCGGTAAACTTTTGTAACGCCTCCCTTGGAGCAGAGCCGACAGCGCGTCAATATAAAGCACCTTCAGGCGGCATTAAAAATTTCGTCATGTGATCAGATGGGAAATTTTGGGCAGCTCACATCGAAAAGCTGATGCCGCAGCCGCAACTGGAGGAGGCGTTGGGGTTGTCGATCACGAAACGCGCGCCGATCAGCTCTTCGGAGAAATCAATCACCGCGTTTTCGAGAAACGGCAGCGAGACGGGGTCAATCAGCACGCGCTGGCCGTCGCGCTCGAGGATCAGATCATCCTCGGCAGGCGTGTCAAAGCGGATATCATATTGAAATCCCGAACAGCCCCCGCCATCGACCGCGATCCGCAGGGCCTTGACCTCACCAGTATCTTCGGCAATCTCCGCGAGACGGGCAAAAGCACGGTCGCTGACGCGCGGCGGCAAAGTGAGGGTCATTGGCAGGGCCTTGGATTATTTCCGATTACTTTGCTCTGATATAAGCGCAAGCGATACAATCGGCAAGATGGCGGGAGATTTCATGCTCAAACCCTATGCAACCCAGCCCGAGCAATCGCGCGGGCGGGCGTATCCCGAAGCGATGAGCACCTTTCGCTCGCCCTTTCAGCGCGACCGCGACCGGATCATCCATTCCTCGGCCTTTCGACGGCTCAAGCACAAGACGCAAGTGTTTATTGAGCATGAGGGCGATTACTACCGCACGCGGCTGACCCATTCGATCGAGGTCGCGCAAGTCGCGCGCACGCTCGCGCACGCACTTGGGCTGAACACGGACCTGGCCGAAGCGATTGCGCTTGCGCATGATCTCGGCCACCCGCCTTTCGGCCATACCGGCGAAGATGCGCTCTGCGCGCTCATGGCGCCCTATGGCGGCTTCGATCATAATGCGCAGGCGCTGCGCATTGTCACGAAGCTCGAGCGCCATTATGCGGATTTCGACGGGCTGAACCTGACATGGGAGACGCTGGAAGGCATCGCCAAGCATAATGGCCCTGTCACGGACGCGTCCGGCGCGCCGCTGAAAGGCGAGACGCTGCCCTATGCGCTGGCCGAATGTAACGCGGGTTTCGATCTGGAACTCTCGGGCTATGCCAGCGCCGAGGCGCAGGTCGCCGCGATTGCCGATGACATCGCCTATAACCATCATGACCTGCATGACGGGCTGCGCTCCGGGCTCTTCACCGAGGCTGATCTGATGGACCTGCCGATCACTGGCCCGGCCTTTGCCGAAGTTGACCGGCTCTATCCGGGGCTGGAGCCCATGCGCCGCCGCCATGAGGCGCTGCGCCGCGTTTTCGGGGTGATGGTCGAGGATGTGCTTTTGGTTGCGGGCACGCGGCTGGGCCCGGCGGATCTGACCTCTGCGCAGGATATCCGCGACCTGCGCCTGAAAATCATCCGCTTTTCCGACCGGCTGTTTCGCGAGCTGAAAGTGATCCGGCAGTTTCTTTTCACCCGCATGTATCGCGCGCCCTCGGTCGTGACGATGCGCGCGCAGGTCACGCGCATGGTCGAGGAGCTTTTCCCGCTCTTCATGGAAAAGCCCGAGCTTCTGCCCGATGAGTGGCACCGGGATGTGAGCGATGCGACAGGCGAGACAGATCTGGCGCGGATCGTGGCGGATTATGTCTCGGGGATGACGGATCGTTTCGCCATTCAGGAACACGCACGGCTTGTCTCCGGGGCAGCGCATGATCCCGCGCTCCATCTTTCATCCTATTGACAGGATTATGCTTGACAGCCGGTGAAGGACTGAGGACCTTTGACGCGAGGCGCGCGGGAACGGGGCGCTCTTGAACCATAGGGAGGCAGGGCAGATGCTGGTCAGTCAAATCATTCGCAACAAACCCCAGCAAGGGGTCATGACACTTGCACCGGGGGCAACATTGCTCGACGCGTCAGAGTTGCTCGCCGAGAAGCGGATCGGGGCTGTTGTTGTCTCATCAGACGGTGAAAAGGTCGATGGCATCCTGTCGGAGCGCGATATTGTGCGCGAAATCGGCAAGCGCGGGGTCAGTGTCCTGGAGGTAAATGTCGAGACCGTGATGACGCGTAATGTCTTCGGCTGCAGCCCGGATGACAATGCCGATCTGGTCCTGCAGACCATGACGCAGAAGCGCTTCCGGCATTTGCCGGTCATGGAAGACGGCAAGATGATCGCGCTGATTTCCATCGGCGATGTGGTCGCTGCCCGGCTCGCCGAGCTGGAGCTGGAAAAAGACGCGCTCACTGGCATGATCATGGGCTACTGAGCCCGCGCGCCGGGGCTTGCATCTCGCCGCGCAATATTGTTGCGTAAGGTGACGGGGCCGAGGCAAGAGGGGTCAGATGCGTATAGGGCTTTATCCGGGGACGTTTGACCCGCTGACATTGGGGCATCGCGACATCATCACCCGCGCGGCGCAATTGGTCGACCGGCTGGTGATCGGTGTCGCGATCAACCGTGACAAGGGGCCGCTTTTCACGCTCGAAGAACGCGTGGAGATGATCGAGGCCGAAGTCGCGGATCTCCGCGCCGCACTCGGGGTCGAGATCACGGTGCATCCCTTCGAGAATCTGCTGATCGACTGCGCGCGCGATGTCGGCGCGCAGATCATCATTCGCGGGCTGCGGGCGGTGACGGATTTCGAATATGAATTTCAGATGGTCGGGATGAACCGGGCCATGGATGACAGTATCGAGACGGTCTTTCTGATGGCAGAGGCGCGTCATCAGGCGATTGCGTCCAAGCTCGTCAAGGAAATCGCGCGGCTCGGCGGCGATGTGACGAAATTCGTCTCGCCCGAGATCCGTGCGGCGCTGCTCGCCCGGCTTGCTCAGCGCCCGTAAACGGCTTGCGCGGCGATTTTCGCGGCATCGGGTTTGTAGATGTCGAGATCAATCGCGACATGAAGCGGCATCGCGTCAATCTCGGCCTTGGTGCGGCGATAGGCGGCGCGCTGGCGCAGGCGGGTCTGGAGGGCGGTCAGAAGGCTCATGATGATGGTCCTTTTTGCAATGTTTGCGTTATCGCCAAAATGGGGCATGCTGCAGCGCAGCGCAAGATCGCTGGCGGAAAGGCCGCGTTGCACTGGTTGCATATGTCTCCGGGGCAAGCGCGCGCAGGATTTGCTCTTGATCTTGCCGCGAGGCTCGTTTAGCGGTCGTGCTCAGGATTAGGGGTATAGCTCAGTTGGTAGAGCATCGGTCTCCAAAACCGAGGGTCGGGGGTTCGAGTCCCTCTGCCCCTGCCAATCCTGCCGCGATCAGCGACGTGACGCTGCATATCGGGGCCCATAAAACCGCCAGCACCTATCTTCAAAAGACCTTTCTCGCCAATGCGGATGCTTTGGAGGCCCAAGGGTGCATCGCGCTTGGGCCGGAGCGGTTGCGGCGTGATCTGATGATTCCGTCGCTTGATCGGCCGATGAGGGCGATCCGCCGCAAGACCGCGCCGCTGCGCGCGCTCATGGACGAGGGCAGGGCGCGGGGCCAGCGCTTCATCCTGTCGAATGAGAATATCATCGGTGGCCCGCGTCCGCCGGTCATGGCGGCGGGCGCGCAGCTCTATCCCGGCGCGCCTGCGCAGATCACTGCGCTGCTGGAGGCGCTAGAGCTTGAGCAGGCGCATCTCTGTCTGGCGCTGCGCGATCCGCTCGGCCTGTTGGTCTCGGCCTGGGGCCACCAGTATCTGGCGGGCCGACCGATTGCCTTCGATAAATTCATCGCCGGGGTTGTGCCCGAGGCGCTGCGCTGGTCAGAGCTGATCACCCGGCTGCAGACCTGCCCGCGCGTGGGCCGGATCACGCTCTGGCGGTTCGAGGCGTTTCACGGCCAGGCGCAAGCGCTGGTCCGCGCGCTGGCCGGGCTGCATGCGCAGATCGCCTTGCAAGACCCGCCCGAGCGCGCAGGCTGGACCTATCTTGTCGGCCCATCGCAGCGGGCCTTGATGTCACTCCCGCGCGTGATGCGCGATCATCCTGACCTCAGCGCGAAAGACGCCCTGCGCCGCGCCATGCGCCGCTACCCGAAATCCGCCGACCATCCCGGCCCGCAGCCCTTCGCGCCCGAGGCCGTGCACGCGTCGCAGGAGCGCTACGCGCAGGATTGGGCTATGCTGCAATCCATGCCGAAAGTGACCTGTTTGCAGCCCTGAGCCGGCGGTTTTGCGCCGCGCGCGCGAATGCGGCTTGAAACCGGGGCAGGGCCTGCGTATGTCAACCCCAAGAAAAAGGAAGATCGTCATGGCCAAAACCAACCCGTTCCAGTTCATGCAGCAAGTGCGCGCCGAAACCGCGAAGGTCACTTGGCCCAATCGCCGCGAAGTGCTTGTCACCACGATCATGGTGCTGGTGATGGCCACGCTGACGGCGATTTTCTTCTTCTTCGTCGATTTCCTGATCCGCACGGGTCTGGTGACAACCCTCGGCTTTTTCAATTAAGCGATGTGCTGGCCGGGCGCAGGGCTTGAAAAGCCCCGGGCCGCGCTGTAAAGCGACGTGGAAAGCGCACCGACTCGGTGCGCTGTTTGTTTTGACCTCCTGACACGCGGCGCCGGATTAAGCGGGTCGCAGTCAGACCGGGAGCGGCTGTTTCCGGAAAAAGAGCAGAAAGAGTAGGGACATGGCCAAGCGCTGGTATTCGGTAAGCGTTCTGTCGAACTTCGAGAAGAAAGTGGCCGAGGCCATCCGCACCGCTGTTTCCGAGGCGGGTCTCGAAGAGCAGATCGAAGAAGTGCTGGTGCCCACCGAAGAGGTGATCGAAGTCCGTCGTGGCAAGAAAGTCACCTCGGAGCGTCGTTTCATGCCTGGCTATGTGCTGGTGCGCATGGAAATGAACGCCAAGGGCTATCACCTGATCAACTCGATCAACCGCGTCACGGGGTTTCTGGGCGCGCAGGGCAAGCCGATGCCGATGCGCGATGAGGAAGTGAATGCGATCCTCAACCGCGTGCAGGAAGGCGAAGAAGCCCCGCGCACGCTGATCAGCTTCGAGGTCGGTGAGCAGGTCAAGGTCAATGACGGGCCGTTCGAGGGCTTCTCGGGCACGGTCGAGGATGTCGATGACACGGCCTCGCGCCTGAAGGTTATGGTGTCGATTTTTGGCCGGGCCACCCCGGTCGATCTGGAATTCACGCAGGTGTCGAAAGACGCCTGACGTGATCTGCGTGGGAGGCAGGACCGGGCGCGCCCGGATCGGCCGGACCACTAAACCGCAACAAGCCCCGCGCAGGCGTGCGCAATGGGGTGAGGTGAAAGAAGGAGAGGCCAGATGGCCAAGAAAGTAATCGGGCAGCTCAAGCTGCAAATCCCGGCGGGCAAAGCGAACCCGTCCCCGCCCGTCGGCCCTGCTCTGGGTCAGCGCGGCATCAACATCATGATGTTCACCAAGGAATTCAACGCCCGCACCGCTGAAATGGAGCCGGGCTCGCCGATTCCGACTGTGATCACCTATTATCAGGACAAGTCCTTCACGATGGAGCTCAAGACGCCGCCTGCGTCCTGGTATCTCAAGCGTGCTGCAGGGCTGAAGCCGCAGGGCAAGCGTAACCGCGCGCAGGGCTCGCCCATGCCGGGGCGCACGGTGCAGGGCTCCGTGACCACCAAGCAGATCCGCGAAATCGCGGAAGCGAAGATGAAAGACCTCAACGCGACCACGATCGAGGGCGCAATGGAGATCATCGCAGGCTCGGCGAAGTCCTGCGGTATCGAGGTGAAAGGGTAAGGTCATGGCAAAGCTCGGAAAACGTATCAAGACCGCCCGCTCTGCGTTTGATGGCAAGGAAAATCTCAGCGTCGAAGACGCAGTGGCGCTGGTGAAATCCTCGGCCACGGCGAAATTCGACGAGACTGTCGAAGTCGCGATGAATCTCGGCGTCGATCCGCGTCACGCCGATCAGATGGTGCGCGGTGTCGTGACCCTGCCGAATGGCACGGGCAAGACCGTGCGCGTCGCTGTCTTCGCACGCGGCCCCAAGGCCGATGAGGCCAAGGCCGCCGGCGCGGATATCGTGGGCGCCGAAGACCTGATGGAAACGATTCAGTCGGGCAAGATCGAGTTCGACCGCTGCATCGCGACGCCCGACATGATGCCCATCGTGGGCCGTCTGGGCAAGAT
>PXDM01000409.1 GCA_003565055.1 Paracoccaceae bacterium | reverse complement strand
TTCCAGTGTCACCACCTCGAACCCGTCCATGGCGGCCTGCAATGCGCAGATCGGGTCGATCTCGGTCACTTTGACGCGCGCACCGGCCCCGCGCAGGGATGCGGCAGAGCCCTTGCCGACATCGCCATAGCCGCAGACGACCGCGACCTTGCCTGCCATCATCGTGTCGGTCGCGCGGCGGATGCCATCGACGAGCGATTCCTTGCAGCCGTATTTGTTGTCGAATTTCGACTTGGTGACGGAGTCGTTGACGTTGATTGCCGGGAAAGGCAGCGCGCCTTTCTTGAACAGCTCATAGAGACGATGCACGCCGGTCGTGGTTTCTTCCGAGACACCCTTGATCGCGTCGCGGGTTTTCGTGAACCAGCCGGGGCTTGCGGCCATGCGCTTGGCGATCTGCGCCTTGATCACGGCTTCTTCTTCGGATTGCGGGACGGGGATGATCTCTTCGCCTGCTTCCGCGCGCGCGCCGAGCAGAACGTAGAGTGTCGCATCACCGCCATCATCGAGGATCATATTGGCGCCATCCGCGAACATGAAGGAACGGTCGAGATAATCCCAATGCTCCTCCAGCGTCTGACCCTTGATCGCGAAGACCGGCGTGCCGCCTTGCGCGATCGCTGCCGCCGCGTGGTCCTGCGTGGAGTAGATGTTGCACGACGCCCAGCGCACATCTGCGCCCAGCGCCACGAGCGTTTCGATCAGCACAGCGGTCTGGATCGTCATGTGCAGCGAGCCCACGATCCGCGCGCCCTTGAGCGGCTGGCGCGCGCCATATTCTTCGCGCAGCGCCATGAGGCCGGGCATTTCCGTCTCTGCGATGGCGATTTCCTTGCGGCCGAATTCGGCAAGCGCGATGTCCTTGACGATATAATCATCTGCCATCTGTCAATGTCCTTTGCTATGACCTGCGTTTCGCTGCGACATAGCATCGGGTCCAGAGGGGGGCAAGTTGGCGATGGGGTGCAAAATAACGCAAATTGTGACCGGCTGAGGGAACTTTTCGGGCCTCTTGACGGTTGTAGCGATACGGCCATTCTGCCAATCATGAACGAAGGCTGGCAGACGTTCCGGCGCTGCGTTCAGGAAAAGTGAGTGTCCGACCTGTGAAATCCATCCACTGCAAACTCTTCGGCCTCGCTGCGATGCTCAGTGTGGCAGCCCCGGCAGCCTATGCGTTCGATGATCTGAGTTTTCGGGTCGACGGTGCTGACTCCGCGCTTGAGACGGCCTTGCGCCGGGCCTCGCAACTGCGCATCGCGCAGGCCGAGGGCGTCACCGACCCGTTCGAGGTCTACACCATCGCGCGCGCTGAATATGGCCAGTTGATCGGCGTTTTCTACGAGGCGGGGTTCTTCGCGCCAACGATTTCGGTGCGCATCGACGGACGCGAAGCCGCTGATATATCGCCACTGAACCCACCTGCGCAGGTCAGCCAAGTCTCGGTGCGCATGAGCCCAGGCCCGGCCTTCGTGTTCGGACGCGCGGAGCTTGGCCCGGTTGCGCCCGATGACGCCTTGCCCGCGGCTTTCGCGCCCGGCCAGCCCGCACGCAGCACTGTGATCCGCGATGCCACGCGCGAGGTTGTCGATGGCTGGCGCGCCGAGGGTCATGCGCTCGCGGAGCCGACAGGCCAGCAGATCACGGCCCGCCACCCCGGCAATCAGCTTGACGCCGCTGTGCAGATCACCCCCGGTCCGCGCCTGCGGTTTGGCCAGTTGCGCCCGAGCGGTCAGGAGCGCACGCGTCCGCGCCGGATCCTCAAGATCGCAGGTCTGCCCGAGGGCGAGGTCTATTCGCCACGCGATGTCGAACGCGCCGCCGAGCGGCTGCGCCGGACGGGGACGTTTTCATCGGTCGCGCTGCGCACAGCGGAAGCGGCCAATCCCGATGGCACGATTGATATCGACGCCACGCTCGTCGAAGCGCCGATGCGCCGGATTGGGGCCGGGGTCGAGTATGACACGGAACTCGGCGTCAAGCTGAGCGGCTTCTGGCTGCATCGCAATCTCTTCGGCGGGGCCGAACGGTTCCGCGTGGAGGGGCGCGTCGGCGGGCTGGGCTCCAGCAAGCAGGACTATATGCTGGGGCTTGAATTCGCGCGTCCTGCGACCTTCACGCCCGAAACCACCCTGAAGCTGGGCACGCGGATCGAAAACGAGCGCGAAGACGAGTTTGACGCGCTGCGCGCGCGCTTCGATCTGGGGCTGGAGCATCGCTACAGCGACACGCTGACCTTTCGCGGCGGCATCGGCTTTCTGGCCGAACGGGCCAAATTCGGCCCGAATTTCGAGACGGAGCGCGATTTCCGCCTGCTTCTCTTGCCGCTGGAGGCGCGCTGGGACCGGCGCGACAGCGAGCGTGACCCCAAGCGCGGTTTCTACCTGCAAGGCGAGATCATGCCCTTTCGCGGCTTTGCCGGGGCCGATAGTGGCGCGCGGCTGACGGGCGATGCGCGCGCCTATTACAGCTTTGGCGAGGATGACCGCTTCACGCTGGCCTCGCGCGCGCAGCTTGGCGCGATCTTCGGCGCTGAACTGGCGCGCACACCGCGCGATTTCCTCTTCAACTCGGGTGGCAGTGGCACTGTGCGCGGCCAGCCCTTCCGGTCGCTGGGCGTAACGACAAACGGCACGCGCTCCGGCGGGCAGGGTTTCGCGGCGCTCTCGGCAGAAGCGCGCACCGGCGTGACCGAGACCATTGGCCTCGTGGCCTTCGCGGATGCGGGCTATGTCTCGGAGCGTGCGCTGTCAGGCCAATCCGACTGGCATGCGGGCGCGGGACTTGGCGTGCGCTATGATACGCCGGTCGGGCCCTTGCGACTGGATGTCGGCTATCCGGTCGCAGGGGACACGGGCAAGGGCTTTCAGCTCTATCTTGGGATAGGACACGCGTTCTGATGCGGGCATGGCGCAAGATACTCCCCTGGATCATGGGTTTCGCGCTGATGCTGGTGCCCATGGCCTTCGCACAGGAGCGCGAGACCGGCGGGCTTCTGCCGCGCGCGGGCGAATCCGATGTCGGCTATCTGACGCGGCTGTTGCAAGACAGCCTGTCGGGCGCGGGGCGCGACGTGCGTATCAGCGGTTTTCGCGGCGCGCTCTCGTCGCGCGCGACCTTCGATCTGATGTCCATCGAGGATGAGGATGGCGTCTGGCTGCTGATCGAGGATGCGGCACTGCAATGGAACCGCTCCGCGCTGGTCCAGCGCCGGATCGAGATCGCCGAGATCTCCGCCCGCCGCGTCACGGTCCAGCGCGCGCCCTTGGGCGAAGAGCGCGAAGAGCTTGTCGCGGCCCCCAGTTTCTCGCTGCCGGAATTGCCGGTCTCGGTCAATCTCGACCAGTTGCAGGTCGATGAGGTGGTGCTGGGCGAGGCGCTCTTGGGCGAAGAGCTGCGCGCCAGCGTGCGCGGCAATGCCACGCTTGCGGGCGGTTCGGGCAGTGCCAGCCTGCGGATCGAACGGATTGACGAGATCGAGGGGCTGATCCGCCTCGATGCCGGCTTCTCGAACCAGACGCGGGTGCTGAGCCTCGATCTGGGTGTCGAGGAAGCGCCGGGCGGGATCGCGGTGACGCTCCTTGATATCCCCGACGTGCCCTCTGCTGCGCTGACCGTCGCGGGCGAAGGGCCGGTCTCTGATTTCACCGCCGATATCACGCTGGCCACGGATGGCGAACCGCGTGTGGCGGGCGAGTTCCAGCTTCAGACCACGCAGCCCGGTGTTGCGCAGGCCGTGCGGCTGGATCTTGGCGGGGATCTGCGGCCCCTGCTGGCCGAGGATTTCCATCCGTTTTTCGGCGCCGAAAGCCGCCTGCGCACGGAAGCGCGCCGCTTCGAGGATGGGCGCTTGCGGCTCGACGGGCTCGACATTCAGGCCGAGAAACTCGCGCTGGCGGGCCGTCTCTATATCGGTGCGGATAACTTCCCCGAACTGATCGAGCTGAGCGGCAGCGTCGCGGCCCCCGATGGCAGCCGCGTGCTTCTGCCGGTCGCGGGGGCGCGCACGCGGATCGACAGCGCCGATCTGCGGCTGAATTTCGACGCCTCCGAGAACGAGGACTGGCGGCTGGTGCTGGACCTTCTGGGCTTCGATAATGAGGATTTCCAGGTCGAGAGCCTCTTTGTTGACGGTCTGGGGCGCATTTCCTCGCAGAGTTTCGGCGAAGATTTCGACGTGGTGGATGCGCTGGTCGATTTCTCGGCGCTCGGGCTGACAGCGGCGGATCCGGGGCTGGATGAGGCGCTCGGCAATTCGGTTTCGGGCTCGCTGTCGCTGCTGTGGCGCGAGGGCCAGCCCTTCCTGCTGCCGGGCTTCATCATCGAGGGGCGCGACTACGCGCTCAACGGGCGCGCGCGGCTGGATGAGGGGCAGATCCTCGCCAATGCGCAGGGCGAGTTCCGCGATGTCAGGCGGCTTTCGACGCTGGCGGGTCGCCCGCTTTCGGGCGGCGTCACCGCGCAGGTCGATGCCACGCTGGGGCCGGAGCGCGACCGCTTCATGGTCGCCGCTGAAATCGCCGGGCGCGATCTGACGCTGGATCAGCCGCAGCTTGATGCGCTGCTGGCCGGGCGCAGCCAGATCACGCTCGATGCGCAGGGTCTGGGCGGCCAGATCACGCTGCGCCAGTTGCAGGCCGAAGCGCGCACACTGCGCGCGGATCTGCGCGGTGAGTTGTCCTCGGACGACATCGACCTGCGTGGTGATGTTGATTTCGCCGATCTTGCCGTGCTCGGCAACGGCTTCGGCGGCGCGCTCGATGCGCAGATCGCGCTGCGCGGCCCGGTCGAGCGCGAGCGCCTGACGCTGGAGGCGGTCGGGCGCAACCTCACCATCGGGCAGGAGGATGTGAACCGGCTCTTGCGCGGCGAGACGCGGCTGGCCATTGAAGGCACGCGCGACGGGCTGGCCTTCGATCTGGACGCGCTGAGCCTGAACAATGCCGCGCTGCAAGCGCAGGGCGCGGGCCGCTTCGAGGCCGGGGCCTCGCGGCTCGATCTGGGGGCGGTGGTGCCCAATCTCGGCGCGATCCGCCCCGGTTTCGGGGGGCGCATCGCAGCGGATGCGCAGTTGCGCGAAGAGGGCGAGACCCGGCGCGTCACGCTGGATGCGACGACGACGAATCTGCGCCTCGGTGCGGATGTGGCCAATAACCTTGTGGCGGGCACGCATCGTATGCGCGCGGCCGCGACACAATCCCCCGAAGACGTCATCCTCGAAAACCTGACGATTTCGGGGCCGCAGATCAACGCGACCCTCGCGGGCAGTGTCGCCGATGGCCGCCCGGCGCTGGATATTGACGCGCGGCTGAGCAATCTCGCCGTGATCGTGCCCGGCATCACTGGCCCGGTGACCGTGACCGGCTCGGCGCGTGACACGGGCGGGGCCTATGCGCTCGATCTCGGCCTCACCGGGCCTGCGGGCCTGAGCGCGCAGGTGGCAGGCAGCATCAGCACCGAGTTGAGCGCCAATCTGCGCGCGACGGGGCGCACGGATCTGGCGCTGATCAACCCGAGGCTGGAGCCGCGTTCCATCCAGGGGCCTGCGCAATTCGACGTGACGCTGAACGGCCCGCTGGCGCTGTCGTCGCTGGCAGGCACGGCTTCGGCGCAGAATGTCACGCTGGTGCTGCCGCGCAACAATCTGCGGCTAACCGATATTGCGGCGGATGTGCAGCTTCAGGGGCCGCGCGCGACGCTCGCACTGAGCAGCCGGGCTGCGACGGGCGGTCGGCTGAACCTCGATGGGACGATCAATCTCGACGGGCCGATCACGGGCAATCTGCGCGCCAATCTCGACGCGCTGCGCCTTGTGAACCCCCAGCTTTTCGAGACCACGGTGAGCGGCAATGTCGCGATTGACGGCAATCTGACGCAAGGGCCGGACATCACGGGCGCGCTGTCGCTCGATCGCACCGAAATCCGCATCCCGCGTGTGGGGCTCGCGGGCCGGGGCTATGTGCCGCCCAATCTCACGCATCAGGGCGATAGGCAGGCCGTGCAGACGACCCGCGAACGCGCCGGGATTTTCGCGGGCGAGACCTTTGGCCGCGTGCCCAATCCGCCGCGTCTGGACCTGAGCATCGACGCGCCGGGGCGCATTTTCCTGCGCGGGCGCGGGCTCGATGCCGAGTTGGGCGGCGCGCTGCGGCTGACCGGCACCACGGCGGATGTGATCCCCATCGGGCAGTTCAACCTAATCCGTGGGCGGCTCGATCTGCTGGGCAACCGGTTCGACCTCAATGAAGGGTTTGCCAGCCTGCAAGGCGATTTCGTGCCCTTCGTCCGGCTCATCGCCTCGACCGAGCGGGCCGGGGTGACGGCGCGGATCGTGCTTGAGGGCCGCGCGGATTCGCCCGAGATCCGCTTTGAATCCACGCCTGATCTGCCCGAGGAAGAGGTCGTCTCGCTCCTTCTGTTCGGGCGCGGGTTTGAGACGCTCTCGCTGTTTCAGGCCGCGCAGCTTGCATCCTCGCTCGCCACGCTGTCAGGGCGCAGCGAAGGGATCATGGAACGCGTGCGCCAGAATATCGGGCTCGATGATCTCGATGTACGCACCTCGGAAGATGGGGAAACCTCGGTGCGGCTGGGGCGCTACCTGACCGAAAACATTTACACCGATGTCGAAGTCAGCGAAGAAGGGCGTAGCGAAGTGTCGATCAATATCGACCTCACCACCTCCATCACGGCGCGGGGGCGTGTGGATAATGAAGGGCGCGCCGGCGTCGGGCTGTTTTTCGAGCGCGATTACTGAGAGGACGGCCATGATCCGCGTTGAGACCGAAGACAGCATCTGGACGCTGACATTGGCACGGCCCGAGAAGGCCAATTCACTGACCAGCGACATGCTCCAGCAGCTCTGCGATCTGGTCGACGCGGCGGGACAGGCGCAGGCCCGCGCGATCATCCTGACCGGCGAGGGCCGTGTGTTCAGCGCCGGGGCCGATCTCGATGAGGCGCGCGCGGGGCTTGCGGTCTCGCCTTTGTGGGAAGCGCTGTCGGGGCGGATCGCGGCGGCGGAGTGCCTGACCCTTGCAGCGCTGAACGGGACGCTGGCGGGCGGGGCTTTCGGGATGGCGCTGGCCTGCGATCTGCGGCTTTGTGTGCCCGAGGCGAAGTTCTTCTATCCGGTGATGAAGCTGGGCTTTCTGCCCCAGCCCTCGGATCCGGGGCGGCTGGCGGCGCTGGTGGGGCCTGCGCGCGCGAAGATGATCCTGATGGCCGGGGCGAAGATCACCGCCGAGGAAGCGCGCGACTGGGGGCTGGTGGAGCGCATCGTGCCTGCCGAGAGCTTGCGCGCCGAGACACTGGCGCTTTGCGCCGATGCGCAGGGCGCGCGGCTGGCGCATATTGCGGCGATCAAGCGGCTGGTGCCCTGATGTTTCGCTTTGCCGAGGGGCGCTTTGAGGATATGCGATAGATCATGAGCAGGGTGATGCATCATGTCGCGCTGGTGATGGTGGCGCTCGCTCTGGGGCTGGCCAGTATCGGCCATGCAACCGCGCGCCATCAGGCGCCGGGCGCAGTGAGCATGGTCATCTGCACAGGCTACGGTCTGGTGCGGATCACGCTCGATGCCGAGGGCAACCCGGTCGAGCAGAGCCTGCCCTGCCCCGATTGCGTCATCTCCGGCGCGCTTGTGGCCCCCGAGGGTGCATCGCTGCGCGCCCCTGACATGGTAGCGGGCATGCTGCGCCCCCTGCCCTCCGGCATCGTGCAGGCGCGCGCCGCCGGGCAATGGCATCAGAGCCGCGCGCCTCCGCTCCTGGGTTGATCTTTTTCACTCTGAAACCTGATCCCAAGGAGAACATCATGAAACGGATTTTCCTGTCTGCGGCCTTTGCCGCAAGTTTTGCCCTGCCCGCGCTCGCCTGTGAGGGCATTGATATCGCTGATCCCTATGCCCGCGCCTCCACGGCCATGTCGCAATCCGGCGCGGCCTTCATGGAATTCACCAATCCCGGTGCTGAGGACTGCCGGATCATCGGCGCACGCTCCGATGTGGCCCAGCGCGTCGAGTTGCACACGCATATCGAGGATGACGCAGGCGTCATGCGTATGGTCGAGGTCGAAGAGGGCTTTCTGATCCCGGCGGAGGGCAGCTACATTCTGGCGCGTGGGGGCGATCATCTGATGTTCCTCGGCCTTACGCAGCCTTTGGCGCATGGGGATGAGATCACTGTGACGCTGGTCTTCGAGGAAGGCGATGATCTGGAATTCACCATGCCGGTCGATCTGGAGCGGATGCCTGATCACGGGCATTCCCACGATCATTCTCATGGGCATTCCCACGGGCACGCGCATTGATCCGGGCGTGACAGGACGGTGCGTGCTCAGCACGCACCCTAGAGTGGTTCGCGATCACCTTGAGCAGGATGAACCACTCTAGATCTTGTTTTCACGTGCATTTTTCTCGATCCTCGCTTCGCTCCGGTCGAAATGCACTTTAGCATTTGCGCGGGCGCTCAGCAGATCAGGACCGAAGAGCCTGTCGTCGCCCGCGCTTCCATCTGGCGATGCGCCTCGGCCACATCTTCAAGCGCGAAGTCCTGCCCGATGCGGATCGTGACCTGGCCGCTCTCGACCATCCCGAACAACTGCGCCGCCATCGCCTGACAGGTCGCGTGATC
>PXDM01000435.1 GCA_003565055.1 Paracoccaceae bacterium | reverse complement strand
CGGCGTGGCCGTCGAAGGCGGCAAAGGTGTCGCGGTGGAAATCAATTCCGAAACCGATTTCGTCGCCAAGAATGCGGAATTTCAGGGCATGGTCGCTCAGATCACCACGGCGGCGCTTGGCGTCAGCGATGTGGATGGTCTCAAAGCGGCCGAAGTTGGTGGCAAGCCAGTCGAGACTGTTCTGACCGATGCGATTGCCAAGATTGGTGAGAACATGACCCTGCGCCGGATGGATGCGGTCGCGGGCGATACTGTGGCCTCTTATGTCCACAACTCGGTCAGCGAAGGCATGGGACGCATTGGTGTTCTCGTGGCGCTGAAGGGCACGGATAACGGGATCGGCAAGCAGATCGCGATGCATATCGCCGCATCGAGCCCGCTTGCACTGGATGAAGCCGCCCTTGATCCGGCGCTGGTGGAGCGTGAGCGCACTGTCCAGACCCAGAAGGCTCTGGAAGAGAATGCAACCGCAGACAAGCCCAAGCCCGAAGCGGTCATCACCAACAACATCATCCCCGGCCGGATGAAAAAGTTCCTCGAAGAAAACACGCTGGTGAACCAGAAATTCGTGATGAACCCTGACATCACGGTCGCGCAGGCGGCCAAGGATGCCGGTGTCGAAATCGTCGCTTTCGTCCGCATGGGCGTGGGCGAGGGGATCGAGAAGAAAGAAGAAGATTTCGCCGCAGAGGTTGCGAAGCTCAACAGCTGAGCGGCGATGATTGGCAATCTTCAAACGGCGCTCGTTGAGCGCCGTTTTTTCATGCGCGCGCGCTGTGCTGCGCTGCGGATTTCGAGAGATAAGCCTGACGGATCATCGCACCTGCCTCATCATAGACAAAAGGCAGGAAAGCAAAGCGCGTGCCCGCCGTCACAGGGGCAACTGCATGCATCAGGCCACAGCCAAACACGACCGCAGCCCCGGCGGGTGCCTTGATCCCGTCGGGTCCGAATTCAGGGAAGGACACGGCGCCCCCCTCGAAATCCTCATTGAGATTGATCGAAATGGCAAAACGGCGATGCGCTGTTGCGGGTGTGGTATTGTCGCGATGCGGGGCAAAATGCGCCTTGTCGTTTGCACAATAGCTTCCGACCAGATAGCGCTCCATGCGCGTCGCTCTGAAGCCGAACGCCTTGTCAAGCTCCGGAAGCACAGCGCGACGAATGCGCGCCTGAATGCGGGCCACCAGATTGGTGTCGGTGATCAGGCAATCGCGACGTCGCTTGAAAGCGCTGTCCATCACGCCGACAGTCTCGCCATTCACCACACGCATCACCCCGCTCAATTCTCGCGCCTCACGCTTGTAGCACGACATCAGTTCAGCGCAGAGATCCGGGCAGAAAACCCGGGGCAGGGTGAGGACAGGCGCTTGTGTGGTGCGGCCGCCGAACGACACTTGTTCAGGCAGAGCGGCGAGATAGTCCAGAACCCGGTCGAGATCAGCAGCGGTCCTGATGCGCGCGGTCTCGACCAGTCTGAGCATGGGGTCAAACAGAAACGCTGCGGCGCGCCGGTGGCGTAATGCGCCCTCAGTCATGGGAAAGGTCCCCATGTGCCTGCTGGCCTTCAGATCAGGGTCAAAAACGACGTGATCGCGCAACGCGCAGGGCAGGTCCGAATGCGGCCCCGGGATTACAACGAATACACACGAATGGCGCGGCAATTGCGCCGTGACGGTATGCCAATCGCGCTCAAAACTGCTCAGATCCGACGGGTTCGCGAAGATCAACAAGACGTTTTGACCGCCGAGGCAGAGTGTTGACAGATCCGTGCCGTCGGCGCCTTTGAAACGCACCTTCGGGATGGAATCGCCGGGCGTCAGTAAATTATATCGCACTGCACCTCCTGCGCCTTGCGCTAGAAGCTTCTGAACTCGCAGGAAAATCTGAAACCCAGGTTAATGTCGCTCAAATCAAGATAAAGTTGGTGCGCGCGCGCCGCGAAAACGCGCGGCTTTGGCAGTTTTCACGGGCCAGCCGGTCGTGCCGAACTCTTTGCCGGCTTGTCATATTCCCGTTACATGCGCTCACTAGTCACAGAGTCGTTCACAAGCCTAATCAGGCGTCACAGATAGGAACGACTCTATGCGTATGTCTCTCTCGCTCTCCACCGCCGCCTCGATGCTTGCCCTTTCGGTCGGCTCGGCTCAGGCCGTTGATCTTGATCCGAGCTTGCCAGTCTATGAGGCGGCCTCAGGTGTATCCGGCAACCTGACCTCAATCGGGTCCGATACGCTCAACAACCTGATGACACTGTGGTCAGAAGGGTTCCGCAGCTTCTATCCCAATGTTGCAGTGCAGATTCAGGGCGCCGGGTCTGGCACTGCGCCGCCCGCTCTGATTGAGGGGACAGCCCAATTCGGCCCCATGTCGCGCGCCATGCGGGGCTCGGAGATCGAGGAGTTCGAAGCGCGTTTCGGCTACGAGCCGCTTCCGATGCGCGGTGCGATTGACGGGATTGGCGTCTTTGTGCACCGTGACAACCCCGTCACCTGCCTGTCGCTGCAGGAAGTCGATGCGATTTTCTCCTCGACCCGCAACGGTGGCGCGGATGAGGCGATCACCACATGGGGTCAGGTTGGCGCAGAAGGCGAATGGGCGGATCGTCCAATCGCGACCTATGGCCGAAACTCGGCATCGGGCACGTTCGGGTTCTTCCGGGATGTGGCCCTTTTCGGGGGCGATTTCAGCCCTGAAGTGCGTGAGCAGCCAGGCTCCTCAACTGTGATCCAGGGGGTCGCCGCTGACCTCGGTGGCATTGGCTATTCGGGCGTCGGCTACGGCACAGCTGATGTGCGTGCGTTGGAAATCCGTGGCGAGGACGGAACGTGCTACACAACGGATGACGCCCCCTCGGGCGACTATCCGATTGCGCGCTTTTTGTTCGTTTACATGAATGTCGACCCCAACACGCCGCTGGAGCCGCTGCGTGCTGAATTTGTGCGCTATGTCTACAGCCAGCAAGGTCAGGCCGATGTGCAGCGCGCAGGGTTCTTTCCTGTGACGGCGCGAATTGCGGATCTCGATCTGGACGCATTTGGCCTGAACTAAGGCGCGCTTCCCGGACGAGCGGGGCACAAATGAGCTGTGCCCCGCTCTGTAATTTTCCCTTGACGTGGACAGACCCAGATGAGCGACACAGCCGGAACGCCCAGCACGCAGGAGCGCGCAGCCACTGCCCGAAAGCGGAGGATGACGACACGCGCCAGCGTCAAGATTGGCGAAAAACTTGCCGGTGCCGTCATCACGATCGGCGGGCTGATGGTTATCGTTGCGGTTCTGGGCATCATGGTGTTCCTGTTCCGGGTGGTCGTGCCGCTGATGTCTTCCGGCGAATTACAGGGCAATGTCCGTTTTCAACTCGACACCGGGCAGGAACTGATCTGGGTCAATGCTGACGAGTTCCAGACGGTCGGGCTGGCACTCGCCGCCGATGGACGCGTGATCGGATTTCATATCCCGAGCGGACAGGAATTGCGCCGCGCCCAATGGGATTTCGAAGGGGCGCGCGTGACAGCAGTCAATGGGACCTTGTCGCGCGACCGGATCGCACTTGGTTTCGATGACGGGACCGTGCGTTTCGCAAGCTTGAGTGTCAATAACAGCTCGACTGCACGTCGGAACCTGCCCTCGGGGCTCGTCGCTCTGGATGCGCGGGACCGTGTTCTGGACGGGCGGGTGTTTACCGAAGTCGGGACCGGAGATTTCCGGACATTGGAGACGGAGATCGAACTGGGCGCGGCGGCGCAGATTTCCGAGCTTCCGATCCTCGCCCTTGATTACCGCATCGGCGGCACGCGTGACCGGCCAGTCATCTCATACGTGACAGTTGATGCTGCTGGAGCGGTGCGGGTCAGCCGCTCGCGCGTGCAGGTCAATATGATGACCGGCGAAGAGACTGTGACGACCACGACGACCGATCTTCCGCCGCTCGGGCTTGCCCCCGGTGCCGAGGTGACAGGCGTGCTGATCTCGGGCAATGCGGATCGCGTGCTGGTTGCGGCAGATGACGGGTTTCTCTATCGCTTCGATCTGCGGGACGCGGAGAACCCTGTTCTGGCCGAGCGCGTGCAGGTCGCGGATGACGGCGTGGGCGTGACGGCGATGACCTTCCTCACAGCAGAGGATGCGCTCGCCGTGGGCACTGATGCGGGCGATGTGATGGTCTATTTCCGCCTGCAGACAGGCACGCCCGATACGACGGATGGGCGCGAGATGGTGCGCGCGCGCACCCATGCGCCGATGCCCGGTGCGATTGTCGATCTGTCGGAGGCGCAGCGCGCCAAGGAGTTCGTCGCCACGGATGTGCTAGGCAATGTCTGGGTCTATCAATCGACTGCCGATCAGGTGCTGTTTCGGCTAGCCCGCTCAGGGGACGTCACGACTGATGCCATCGCGATGCTGTTTCCACGCGCGAACGGGGTGCTTCTGGCGTCACGTGGCGGGGAAGTCGAAGCTTGGCAATACCGCGTTCCTCATCCCGAAGTCACCTTGCGCGTCCTGTTCGGGCAGGTTTGGTACGAGGGCTATTCCGAGCCGTCTTTTGTCTGGCAGTCGACCGCGGGCACCGACACGGTTGAACCGAAATACTCGCTCGTTCCGCTGATCTTCGGCACGTTCAAAGCAGCGTTCTATGCAATGATATTCGCTGTGCCGATTGCCCTGATGGCAGCGATCTACACATCGGAATTCGTCGACAAACGCGTGCGCGGCACTGTCAAGCCGATGATGGAGATGATGGAATCCTTGCCGACCGTGGTCTTGGGCTTTATCGCGGCGCTGGTTCTCGCACCGCTGGTCGAAGAATGGATCGGCGCGGTGCTGCTGGGTTTCTTCGCTCTGCCCATGGGCCTGATGATCGGCGCCTTCGTCTGGCAGACCTTGCCTGCGCAGACCGCGCTGAAATACGACGGTTTCCCGAAATTCGTGCTGATGGGCTTGTCGATCCTGCTGACAGCATGGATTGCGTCACGGCTGGGGGTCACGCTGGAGCGGGTGCTGTTCTCTGGTGACTTCAAACAATGGACAACCGGACGCATCGGAACCGGGACCCCGTTCATGTTTCTGGTCCTTTTGCCGCTGAGCTATTTTGTGGTCGCGTGGAGCTTTCGCAAGCAATTCGGCCATCATTACCGCGACATGATCTCCCAGCTGGACCGCTCCCGCGCGGGGATGGTCGATGCTGGTCGCTGGATCGCGCTTCTGGTCTTGGCGATGTGTCTCTCGCTGGCTGCAGCCCATGGGCTGACGCTGATTGGCTATGATCCGCGCGGCAGTTTCATTGACAGCTATCAGCAGCGCAACGCCCTGGTGGTGGGCTTCATCATGGCCTTTGCCGTTATCCCGAACATCTACACGCTTGCCGAGGATGCGTTGAATTCCGTGCCCGGTCATCTGCGTGCGGCCTCGCTTGCCTGCGGTGCGACACCTTGGCAGACAGCCCGCTGGGTCGTGTTGCCGACTGCCGCTTCAGGTGTCTTTTCGGCAGTCATGATGGGCATGGGGCGTGCCGTGGGGGAGACGATGATCGTCGTCATGGCCGCGGGCAATACGCCGATCATGGAATGGAACATCTTCTCCGGTCTGCGCACGCTCTCTGCCAATATCGCGATCGAACTGCCCGAAGCTGTGAAAGACGGCACCAATTATCGTGTCCTGTTCCTTGCGGCTCTGACGCTCTTTGTCATGACCTTCGTGATCAATACTGGCGCGGAACTGATCCGTCAGCGCTTCCGCAAACGCGCTTTCAACCTCTGACTCTGACGCCTGGATAGACCAATGACCAGCTTGCATGAACATATCCCGCCCGCATCCGGTGCCGCAGGCACAGTCGGAATCGCTGCGAAAGAGGCCGTCGCGAAGCCCGCGCGCCGCCGCCATTCTGCAGATCTCTCGGCCCTGGGGGAACCCGCGCTCTGGGGGTTTGGCGGCGCACTGGCGCTGGGGATCATCATGATCGCAGTGTTCCTGATGGTCGTTGTCTATAACGGTGCGACGACGTTCTGGCCAAAACCCATCGAGCAGGTCACGCTCACGGATGGATCGGTCATCGCGGGTGTCGAGCGGCGGAGCACGATTTTTCGCCCCGACCTTGCGCGCCTGACTGATGTCCAGCGTGCCGAGGTCGAAGCGCATGATGGCTTCGCAAATCGTACCCTCTTTCAGACCGCCAATTTTGACCTTTATGGGGACGATTTCCAATGGGTCGCGGATTTCGAGACCGAAGACGTGAACCGTCCGGAAGACTTCTACTATTTCGAGCGCCAGACTTGGGGTGTTTTTGTCGGACGCATTGCGGGAATGACCATTGACGGGACTGATCTGGACTATGACCCGGCCGTGTTTCAGCGCGAGCAGCGCGCCGCACGCGAGCGCTTTCGCGAGATTCGTAATCTGGAGCGCCGGGAGATTGGCGCGATCAATCATCAGATCGAGCGTGAGCGGCTGAACCAGCGCCGCGCGGTTCTGCGGCAGGGCGAGGAAGCCGCAGCCAGTGCGGTCGCTGAAGCGCAAGATCGTATCGCGGAGTTGCAATCCGAATTTCAGCGCCTGCAAGCGCGCGCCAATGAAATCCGAGCGATTGACCGACAGTATCGGGTGACATTGGAAGACGTCGGGGGCCGTCAGATCAACCCCGAAATCAGCCAGATCGTGCGGTTTTATTCTGCCAATACGCTGAGCCTGCCACAGAAACTCGGCATCTATCTGTCGCGCTGGTGGGAATTCGTCTCGGCTGAACCACGCGAAGCCAATACGCAGGGCGGGGTGCTGCCTGCGATCTTCGGGACGGTGGCGATGACGCTTCTGATGGTGGTCTTCGTCGCGCCCTTTGGTGTGATCACAGCGCTCTATTTGCGCGAATATGCCAAGCAAGGGCGGATCACCTCGATTGTTCGCATATCCGTGAATAATCTCGCAGGGGTTCCATCGATTGTTTACGGTGTTTTCGGGCTGGGCTTCTTCGCCTATACGATGGGGGGCTCAATCGACCAACTGTTCTTCCCCGAGAACCTGCCCAACCCGACCTTTGGCAAAGGGGGCATCCTCTGGGCGTCACTCACACTGGCGCTTCTGACCGTGCCTGTGGTGATTGTCGCGACTGAGGAGGCATTATCAGCCGTGCCCCGCTCGATGCGCGAAGGCTCGCTGGCTTGCGGCGCGTCAAAATGGCAGACGATCCGCTATGTGGTGCTGCCCAAGGCGCTGCCGGGCATCATGACCGGCATGATCCTGGCCATGGCGCGCGGGGCAGGGGAGGTTGCACCGCTGATGCTTGTCGGCGTCGTGAAACTCGCTCCCGCGCTTCCAGTCGACGGCTTTTTTCCTTTCATCCATCTGGATCGCAGCTTCATGCATCTGGGTTTTCATATTTTCGATGTCGGCTTCCAGTCGCGCAACTCCGAGGCAGGCAAACCCATGGTCTTTGTGACCACCCTCCTGCTGTTGGGGCTGATCGTCACGATGAACGCGACCGCCATCATCATCCGCAATCGCCTGAAGCGCAAATACGCCGCTGGCCAATTCTGAGGTTCATGCCATGACTGACACACTCGAATTCGAACCGACTGCCTATCACGTCAAGACCTCCAGCGAAGGGCCTGCATTGGAGATCAGAGATTTCAATCTGTGGTATGGCGAGACACAGGCGCTCTTCAACACCAATCTCGAGATCCAGAAAGGGCAGGTGACAGCGCTGATCGGACCATCGGGCTGTGGCAAATCCACGCTCCTGCGCTGTCTGAACCGAATGAATGATCTGGTTGACGGGTTGCGCATCGAAGGGCAGATCAGCGTCGACGGGTTCGATATCTACGGCCGCGGCGTCGATGTCATCGCTTTGCGCAAGCGCATGGGGATGGTGTTTCAGAAGCCCAACCCATTCGCGATGTCCATCTATGACAATATCACCTATCCGCTGCGAGTCGATGGCGTCACCAATCGTTCGATCCTCAATGAGACAGTGGAGCGCGCCCTGCAACAGGCGGCGCTCTGGAAGGAAGTGAAAGACCGTTTGAATGACAGCGCGCTGGGGCTCTCCGGGGGACAGCAACAGCGTTTGTGCATTGCACGCGCAGTTGCCTCGGACCCCGAAGTGCTGTTGATGGACGAGCCCTGCTCGGCGCTCGATCCGATAGCGACTGCCCGGATCGAAGAACTGATCGAGGAGTTGAAGGGCACCTATTCGATCGTCATGGTGACGCACTCCATGTCGCAAGCCGCGCGCGTCTCCGACAATACGGCCTTCATGTATCTGGGACGCTTGATCGAGTTCGGGGATACCAACACGATTTTCACCAATCCGCAGAAATCACGTACCAATGATTACGTCACCGGACGGTTTGGCTGACCTGTCCAGACGGCACGAGACACGCGCACCCCGTGGGCTAAAGCGCGGACATGCCATGACACGGTGTAGCGCAGCGTGAGAGACCTCATGCCTGATGCTTCAGGCGGGTCTTCCGCCAATAGTCTGGGGTCAAGCCAAGTGGCCTCAATGACCTATAACCGGGAGGGAACGGCTCGCGAGGAAAACCATTCAGATTGCCATCGCGGCGCATCTTGTAGGGGTGATGAGGAAGAGACGGCGCGGCCAGCGCTGCGCAGACAGCCGCGCCTCTGTGTGATCAGCCTTCGAGCGGCG
>PXDM01000116.1 GCA_003565055.1 Paracoccaceae bacterium | reverse complement strand
GGGCAAGAGGCGCAGGATATCCTCGGCCACCGTGACCGTGGCGAGATGTGCCAGTGGGTTGCGGTTGATCGTGTCGAACAGAAACAGCCCGCCGGGGCGGAGCACGCGGGCCGTCTCGGCCAGCACTTGCGGCAAATCGCGCACATGTTCGAGCACGTCGACGCAAACCACAGCGTCGAAACTGGCATCACTGTAGGGCAGGGCCTCGCCTGTCCCCGTGTCGTAACGGATCTCGCGCCCGGCCTCGGCCGCGTGGGCGCGCGCGGCGGCGATGGCCTCGGCTGCGGGGTCAATGCCTGTCACACGCGCGCCGCGCGCATCAAGCGCTTCGGCCATGAACCCGCCCGCGCAGCCCAGATCGAGCACATCGCAGCCCGTCCAGTCGATCTGGCGATCCATCCAGGCCAGCCGCCCCGGCACGAGGTTCTTTAGCGTGCGCACCCAGCGGATCTCGTCGGACCACCATTTATCGGCCACCTTGTCGTAAATCGTCAGATCATTGCGCATCGGGATGTCTCCGGCGGAAATGGGGCAGGGCGTAAGGCACGCGCGCGCGGTATCGCGCGAAACGCGCCCCATAGCGCTGTTCAAAGCGGCGTTCCTTCAGGCGCGGGGCGAGCAGGCAATAGGCGGTGAAGCTCAGCGCAAGGACCAGCTGATCGGGGGTCCAGACCGGCACCGTCCAGAGCGTCAGCGCGAAGGCCATATAGATCGGCTGGCGAATGACGCGGAAAAGCCCGCGGGTGGGCATATCGGGGAAGCGCGGGGCGATGCGGGCCATGAGTGACATCCAGCCAAGCGCGCCCGATTGCACCTCTGCGCCCGCGTCGAAACTGGCCTTGATCAGCAAGAGCCAGGCGCCGCCATAGGCCGCGCAGATCAGCCAGAACAGCGGCCCATCGGCCCGCCACCAGATGACGCCAGACGGCGTCCAGAGCGTGAAAAGCGCCAGAAGTTGCAGCGAGGCGATCAGCGCATATGTGGTCGTGGCCAAAGTCGCGCCATGCGGGCCGGGGATCAGCCGGGCGAGCAACTGGCCCCCCGACCGCGTCAGCAAGAACGAATGGGCAAGCGGGAATTGCACGATCAGGGCCGCATTCGCAAGCCATGCCCAAGGATGCGGGACGCGCCCGAAGCTTTCGCTCATCCCGAAGAACATGGCCGCGATCATGGCGAGCACAGCAGCGGCGAATATCAGATGCGTGGTCAGCCCAAGGCCAAGCGCAACTGCGATCCGCCCTGCGCCTGCGGGCGGTCGCGATGCCAGTGTCACCAGCCGCAAAAGCCCCGCGATACGCGGATCATCCCGCATCGGTCTGCTCCAGAATGGCTTTCGCGATTGCGGCCCCGCTCTGCCACGCGTCCTCTGCCCGCGCACCGAGGCACCAGTCCCCGCCGAGGGTGAGCCCAGCCGCCATATCGCCCAGATAGGGCACCCCGAGCGGTCGCGCCGTCAGCGCATAGCGCCAGCGATGGGCGCGGACGTGCAGCGCATGCTCTGGCATGGCCCCGATGGCCGTGCATAAGAGCGGCAGCATCAGGGCGGTGATCTCTTCCGGGCTGCGTTCCAGATGTTGCGCGGAATAGGCCGGTCCCGCCTGTGCAACCCAAGTCACGGCACACGCGCTGCGTCCCGGTTTGCTGCTGTTTTGCGCGATCCATGCCAGCGGCTGATCCGCGTCCGACCGCTGCGCGAAGGGGCGCGGGCTGTCGGGTGGGAAGGCGGCCATCAAAGTCAGGCAGGGGTGCATTTCCACCTTTGCCAGCGCATTTGCGAGCGGATGGGCCGGACCAAGAAGCCTCCGGGCCTGTGGTGCGGGAATGGTCAGGACCACGTGCCGGGCGCGAAACTCTCCAGCCGGGCCTGAGAGCACCCATCTGCCATCTTCGCGGGAAAGAGCGGTGATTTCGACCCCTTGGCGGATCTCCAGCCCAGTCGCGAGGGCGCGCGGCAGCTGCGACATGCCCGGCACGCCGACCAATGCCGCTGCGTCGGGCCATTCTCGCGCGCCCGCCCCGCGCATCAGCTCTGCGAAAGGGGCGCTGCGCATCGGCAAATATTGCGCGCCGTGATCGAAACTGATCTCACCGGAAGCCAACGAAACGCGGCGCGTCGCCATGCGCCCGCCGATCCCGCGCCCTTTATCGAGGATCATGACCCCGCGCCCGGCCCGCGCCAGCGCTCGCGCGCAGGCGATCCCGGCCAGTCCTGACCCGATTACGATGACCTCTGCCGCGCATGTCATGCTCGCGCCCTCTGCCCCCGGAACTGGGCGAGAGGTATCGCGCTTGCCTTATGCGTCAATTGACAGGCTGCCGCAGGGAGCAGTTGTGGCGTTTCCGGGGGTTGCGCAAGTCCGGCGAGTTGCGCATGCTGGCAGATGTTAATGCAATCTGGAGAGCATCATGTCCTCGGCCAAGTCAGATATGGATCGCGCCGCGCTGCGGGATTTGCTGGAGCGCGACGAGACGGACATGAGCGTCGTCTTCTCGGACCCGAGCCTGCCTGACAACCCGATGATCTTCGTCAGTGACGAATTCGAGGCGCAGACAGGTTACAGCGCCGAGGAAGCCATCGGGCGCAACTGCCGCTTCCTGCAGGGGCCGGACACCAATCCCGAGGCAGTGCAGGCGATCCGCCATGCCTTGCGCGCCGAGACCCGCTTCACGATAGACCTGCTGAATTATCGCAAGGACGGAAGTGCTTTCGTCAACCGTCTGCGGATCCGTCCGATTTATGACGGGCAGGGGCGGCTTTTGTTCTTCGCGGGCGCGCAGAATCCGGTCTGAAATCAGCCTTGGTCGGCGCGGCGTGAGATCATATAGGGGTTTTGCGCATAACGGCCGAACACCTGCTGGTCGATGATCTGAAAGCCCGCCTTTGCCAGCGCCGCTTCCAGCTCAGTCGTGCGCAACATCTGCACTGGCGGGAAGAGCCGGAACAACCGCAAGATGCGAAACAGGGCGCGGATGCCGGGTTTGACCTCCGCAAAGCACCATGTCTTGGCGATCAGCAACCCGCCGGGGCGCAGTGCTTCATGGATCTGGTCCAGAAGTCCCGGCAGATCATCGACCAGATGCAGCAGATTGAACGCGCAGATCACATCGAACGGGCCAGCCGCACAGGCCGAATGGGCATCCGCCACGCGAAAATCCACAGTCTCGGCTCCGGGCTTGGCGCGCGAGATGCGGATCATCTCGGGGGAGAAATCCGTGGCGATCCATGCCGCGACCTCGGGCGCGAGCCGGATGGCCGCACCGCCAGTCCCGCAGCCCAGTTCCAGCACGCGGTCCCTTGGCGACAACCGGGCCGCTGTGGCCGCCAGCATCGCCTCATAGGCACCGACGTCCTTGAGCGGGCGCGCCGCATAGCGCGCGGCGATCCGGTCCCAGAATTTGCGGCTGCGTTTCATGGTGTGGCCTGTCATCTGCGTCTTGCTTCCATGCCACCCGCGCGACCGGGAGGCGAGAGCGGATCACATGATCTGCGACGATTTGGCCCGAGGATCAGAAACATGGCTTGCACAATCGCGCAGGATCGTCGCAGGTAAGGCGCAGGAGGATGGAGACGACATGGTGAGAGTGGCCATCAACGGCTTTGGCCGGATCGGGCGGACTGTGCTGCGCGCATGGTTGCAGGGGCATTGGCCCGCTATCGAGATCGTCGCGATCAATGACATCGCGACGCCGCAGGATTGCGCCTATCTGCTGGAATATGACAGCGTTTACGGCCCTTTGCGAGAGAATGTTCATCTCTCCGAGGGGGCGCTGCATGTCGGAGCCAGACGGCTGCCGCTCACGCATGCGGCGGATCTCTCGACGCTCGATCTTGGTGATGTCGATCTGGTGATGGAATGCACCGGGCGCGCGGATACAGTCGCGGTCGCGCGTCGCGGCTTGCGCGCGGGCGCGCAGCGCGTACTGATTTCCGGCCCGTCAGAGGCTGCGGAAGTCACGGTCGTCCTCGGCGCGAATGAGGGCGAGGTGACGCCCGAGCACCGGCTGATTTCCAATGCCTCCTGCACAACCAACGCCCTCGCGCCGCTCGCGCGACTCTTGAATGACAGATGGGGGATCGAGACGGGCTTCATGACGACAGTGCATTGCTACACGGGCAGCCAGCCGACCGTTGATGCACCGCGCGGTGATCCGGCGCGCTCGCGGGCAGCGGCGATGTCGATGGTGCCGACCACAACCAGCGCGCAGATTCTCCTAGAGCGTGTATTGCCGGAGTTGAAAGGGCGCATGCTCGGGGCGGCGGTGCGCGTGCCGACGGCCTCGGTTTCGGCGGTGGACCTCGCGGTGACCCTGCGCAGCGCGGTCACGGTTGAGGCCGTCAATGCTGCCCTGCGCGAGGCGGGCGGAGTCATCGGCTGGACAGAGCGGCCACTTGTTTCGGTCGATCTGCGTGCGAGGCCCGAGAGCATCGTGATGGCGCTGCCAGAGACCCGGCTGACCGATGCGGGCATGCTGCGCGTCTTCGGCTGGTACGACAATGAATGGGCGTTTTCCTGCCGGATGCTGGACATGGCAGAGCGGATTTCTCAGGGTGGTTCATGAATTGCGCTTGCAATTCAGGCGTGCAACCTCCATCTTAGAACTGCGACGTTACCTCTATCGACCACTGTTCTCCGCTTCGGCTACAGTCACTTCGATCTTGCACTGACTGAGCCGGGCTGCCGCATGTCGTGGGCAGCATAACTATCAGGAGACTTCACATGGCCACTGGCACAGTGAAATGGTTCAACGCAACCAAAGGTTTTGGCTTCATTCAACCCGATGGCGGTTCCAAGGACGTTTTCGTCCATATTTCCGCTGTTGAGCGCGCAGGTCTGCGCGGTCTGGACGACGGTCAGAAAGTGACCTTCGATCTGGAAAAAGGCCGCGATGGCCGCGAATCCGCCAGCAACCTGACCCTCGCGTAAGGGACGCGTCCCGGGCTTCGGGGCGTATGCGTTGTGAGAGTTTGAAGTCGCCCAATTTTTGGGCGGCTTTTTCTTTGCGGCAGAGGCGCTGCCGCTTTTTTGGCCGTCGCTTTGGACATCGGCCTGATCTGCGTTATGCTCCCGATCATGACATTTGCAGAAATCTCGTCCGAGACTGGACCCCGCCCCTTCATCCTTGCGACGGATCTTGACGGCACCTTCCTCGGTGGGACCTCTGAAGATCGAAACACCCTCTATCGCTGGCTCCGGGATCATCCATCGACAGCGCAGCTGATCTTCGTAACGGGACGAGACCCGGATTTCATCACAAAGCTCTGCGCGTCAGGTGAGGTCCCTGCGCCCTCCTATGTGATTGGCGATGTCGGGACCACCATCGCGCAATTTGTCGACGGCACAGTGCAGCCTATCGCGCGACTCGAAGCGCCGATCAAGCGGGTCTGGTCCGGCATGGAAGAGCCCGTGCGGACGCGACTCGCAGGCATACGCGGCCTGTGGTTGCAATCCGCGCCTTTCCGGCATCGGCTGTCGTACCAGTATGACGACCGTTTCAATCCTGACGCTCTGCAGGTTCTGGATGGGCTGGACGTGGACGTGATCGATTCGCATGGCTGCTTCATCGACATTCTGCCCAAGGGGGTCAGCAAGGGACCGTCCTTGCTTCGGCTGCTGTTAGAGTTGAAGCTGCCGCGCGATCAGGTGCTCGTCGCGGGCGACACATTGAACGATCTGTCGATGTTCCAGACAGGTCTGCATGGCGCGGTTGTGGGCGGCGCGGAACCTGAATTGCTGGCGGCGACACGCGATCTGCCGTTGGCCTATCACTGCAGTTGCATCGGGGCGGGGGGCATCCTTGAGGCCATCGCCGCGCATGACCTGCATCCCAATGTCCCGGAGGTCTCGGCATGAAATCTGATCTGGTCATCGTTTATCATCGCCAACCTTACGAGGAAGTCGAGACTGAGGAGGGCATCGTTTACCGCGAGAATTCCAGCCCGAACGGGATCGTGCCGACGCTCAAGGGCTTTCTGGGCCGCGCCAATCACGGTGCATGGGTCGCCTGGAAAGAAGCGGAGGACACGTCCAATCCGGGGTTTGAGCCGGTGGTGGAGATCTCAGACAGTTTCGGCACCTATTCTGTCAGTCGTCTGCCTTTGACGATGGAACAGGTGCGCAGTTTTTATCACGTCACCTCCAAGGAAGCCTTCTGGCCGATCCTGCACGGGTTCAAGGAGCGCTATAACTACGACCCGGTGGATTGGCCGACCTTCCGTCATGTGAACTGGGCTTTCGCCGAAGCCGCCGCCGAACAGGCGACCGACGACGCCGTGATCTGGGTGCATGACTATAATCTCTGGCTGGTCCCGGCCTATCTGCGCCAGCTCAAACCCAATGCGACGATCTGTTTTTACCACCACACGCCGTTTCCGGGGCCGGATATGTTCAACGTGCTGCCTTGGCGCGGCGAGATCGTCGAAAGCCTGCTGAGATGCGATTCTGTGGGATTCCATATCCCCCGCTATGCGCAGAATTTCGCAGCAGTGGCGCGCTCGCTGACCGGAGCGCGGCTGATCGAGGATCAGGATACGCCCGCAGCGCTGTCGGCAACCGGGGTGGCGCTGAATGACCGCGTTACGCCCCTGACGCTGGAGCATAAGGGCGCACGCGTGGCGATCCATACGAGCCCTGTGGGCGTGAATTACGACTATATCCAGAGCCTCGCCCGCGCGCCGGATGTGGAAGCGCGGATCGCGAATATCCGGGCGGATCTGGGGGAGTGCAAGCTCTGTCTGTCCGTGTCGCGGACGGATTACACCAAGGGCAATATCGAGCAGCTCGAAGCCTTCGAGCGGCTCTTGCAGCGCCGACCGGAGTTGCGCGGCAAGGTGCGCTTGATGCTGGTCTCGGTCGGGGCCAATCGCAACATGACGGCTTATGCGGAGGTGCAGGAACGCATCGAGACGCTGACCGGGCGGATCAATGGCAGCTATGGCAGTCTGGAATGGCAGCCTGTGGCGCTGATCAGCCAGGCGATCCCGCTGGCGCAGCTTGTGGCCTATTACGGGGCCGCGGATTTCGCCTCGATCACGCCTCTGGCGGATGGGTTGAACCTTGTGGCGTCGGAGTTCTGCGCGGCGCGCCGTACGGGGCATCCGGGTGCGTTGATCCTGTCGGAATTCGCTGGCTGTGCGGTGCTTCTGGAAGGCGCGATCCCGGTCAATCCCTTCTCGCATGCCTCAATGGATGCCGCGCTCGATCAGGCGCTGGCCATGTCGCTGGAGGAGCAGGAAGCGCGTATGCAGGCGCTGCAGCGCTCGGCCCGGCTTTGGGATATCGGGGCCTGGACCGAGGCGGAGATGGCCCATTTCGAGGCCCTGCGCGACATGCGCGCCAAACTTTCAGATGCGCGCCCTGCGGCCTGAAACACGTTCTCCGAGGGGGCGTGGCTGATACGCCGCCTCCACCTGACGCGGACGCCAATCAGTCGCTTTCTTGGCGCGCATCCAGTTTCTGCATCATCCGGGCATGGGCCCGCCCGATCATATGCGCCGCAATCGGCGCAGTCAGCAGCAGGAAGAGTGCTGTGGCAATGGCTTTGCTCACCACCTCACCCGTGCCGATGAAGATCGCAAGCCCTGCAAGCACCAGAAGCGCGCCCAAGGTGCCAGCCTTGGTCGAAGCATGCATCCGCGTCAGGAGATCGGGCAGACGCACCACACCGATGGCCGCGATCAGCACGAAAGCCGCCCCGGCGATCAGCAGAAGCCCGACAATCACATCACTCATGGCGCGTCTCCAATTCCGAGGTTTCTGACCTATCCGCCCCGTCGCGCGCGATCCGGCGTTCAGCATAGCGCGCAAGCGCCACGGTCGCGAGGAACCCAACGAGCGCCAGCACAATAGCGACATCGAGGAGCGAAGGCTCGTCCATGAACACAGCATAAACCCCGCAGAACGAGATGATGGTCACAGTCATCATGTCGAGCGCCACAACGCGATCGGCGAGGGACGGCCCCTTGGCCACGCGCACGAAGGCAACGGCCATTCCGATCAGGATCAGGCCAAGCGAGAGTTGGGTGGCGATTTGCAGAAATAGCGATCCACTCATTTTTCAAACACTCCCATGATCAGGCGCTCAAACCCGTTCTTGATATCGTCAATGATCGCTTCGGCATCATCTGCGAACATGGCATGCACGATCAATGTCTCGCGATCATCGGTGACATCCACGCTCAGGGTGCCAGGTGTGAGCGAAATCAGATTGGTCAGCAGCAGGATCTCGAAATCGCTTTTGACAGTCAGGGGCACTTCGATCAGCGCAGGATTGTTCTGCGGAACCGGGCGGATCACGTCCCAGGCGACCTTGACCGATGACAGCAGCAATTCCCACAGGAAGAACCCGGCCAGATAGACCGAGCGCCAGAAGCGTTTGAAATAGGTGTCGTCGATCCCGGTCAGCGGGGCCGAGAGCCAGAGCGCGAAGAAGCCGAGCACTGCGCCTGTGGCGAGCGACAGGACGCTGAAATCGGCTGTCATCGCGCCCCAGGCGAAGGCGAGGATCAGGTTGAGCAGGAGTCCGTTCATGGCTGTGCTCCCAGGACAGTCGTGACGTAATCACTCGGGTCGAGCAGTTGCGTGGCCGCAGTCTGCGCGAATTGCACGAAGGGCTCGGGGTAGAAGCCGATGAGGATGGTCATCGCCGCGAGCGCCGCAATCGGAGCGATCATCGCCGCAGTCACACGTGCAGGTGCGCGGTCGGGTGTCGGGTCATAGCCTTCGGGATGAGGTTTCCAGAACGCATAGCCCCAGATTTTCGTCATCGAATAGATCGTGAGCAGGCCCACCAGCAGCGAAACGAATGTGACGAACCACATATCAAGCTCGATCGCGGCCTTCACGATGAGATATTTCGCCCAGAAGCCCGAGAGTGGCGG
>PXDM01000307.1 GCA_003565055.1 Paracoccaceae bacterium | reverse complement strand
GCCAGCTTTCGATCAGCCCGAAGCCCTGCGTGACTTCCATCCCGCCTGTGGCCAGATTGGTGGTGATGCGCGTGCCCGCCAGCCGCTCGAAAGCCTCGCGCAGACGGCGGTAGCTGTCGCCCGAAGTCTCGCGATTGGTCGCAACCAGCAGATCATGCGCCTTGAGCGTCAGATGCCGCGAGATGGCGCGCCCGGCATTCAGCGCCGCCATCAACTGGCTGATGCAGAAGATCAGGATGTCCTTGTCAAAAAGCGTGGCCAGCCCCCTGACCGAGGGCGTCACTGTCACCTCGACCCCGTTATGGTTGTAGCGCAGGATGCGCAGATCGGGCCGGGTCGAGAGCGAAAACACCGGATGCTCCATCGTCGCCATGTCATCCTTAGGGAGCGCATCGAAAATATCGCAGATGAAGAAATCCCCCGTCGGATGCCGGTCGGGCAGACGACCCTGCGCTTGCGCAGAGCTGGAACGGGGTACCCCGGAACGCGATGAATCTGCCATACTGCCTGCCTGCACCGCCCGTTTTGCCGGGATTACCCCTGCCGGGGATTATCGGGGTTTCATTAACACAAACCATAAAGTTATCCACAGGCCCCGTCCAGTCTTTTGGGCGGTGCCATCGTGGGATCAGAGTCGTTTCAACGTGGGATCAGAGTCATGTTATCGGGGTTCCAGAGTCACTGCTGTAATGAAAATTCATTTTATATCAAAGTCTTACCTAAAGCTTTGGACTGCTTAACTCAATATAACCTATACATAACATCAGATCGGCGCGAAAAACGATCATGCCTGATACACTTCAAGCCTTTGTTTTTGCTTTAGAAAATAATATGTATCGGGATTTCTTCCATATCCCCTTTTTTATGGTATGATAGCCAAAACATGATACATGACAGGCTCAACATGTCTCGAAACAGCGAATCGCCACCGCCCTATTTCAACATATCCCCCGATCAGGCGATGACCGAAATCGACCCGCCTCTGGGCACGGTCGATTTCGCGGAAATGGCCACTGCCTGTCAGAAGGGGCGCGAGGATCTGCGCGCGCGCGGCGCGGGCGAGGAAGGCCGCAAGACCCTGCGCCGCTTCTCGACATGGGAGATCACGCGCTATCTGATCCCGGTCGCGCCTGCGCATTTCCGCCGCGTGCTGCGCGCCAATCCTGACCTGCCGCAAGGGGTCAGCGAAACCGAAGGCGGGGCGAAATGGTTCACGCTGGATGAGGTGCTGCGCCTGCGCGCCTATTTCGGACAGGAAGGGGCCAAGCGGAAAGACTACCTGCCCTACCGCCCCAAGGGCCTGCCTGCGAAACTCGTGGCAGTGGCGAATTTCAAGGGCGGGGTCGGCAAGACCTCGACCTGCGCGCATCTGGCGATGTCGGCGGCGCTTGACGGCTACCGCGTGCTGGTGATCGATCTCGACAGCCAGGGGTCCATGACCTCGATCCTGGGCGGACGGGTGGAGGATGAATGGCAAACGGTTTTCCCGCTGCTTGCGCGCCATTACGCAACCCATCTGCAGGCCGAGAACCGCGCACGCGTGGCGCGCGGTGATACGCCCCAGCCGCTGGACGATACCTTGTCAGAAGCTGTGAGGCTGCGCACGGACGGGCTGATCCAGAAAACCCACTGGCCCAATATCGACCTGATCGGGGCGCAGCTGAACCTCTATTGGGCGGAATTCCAGATCCCGGTCTGGCGGATGGGCGCACGCGGCTGGAAACTCTGGGATGCGCTGACCGATGTGCTGGCAGAAGATGGCATTCTTGATCGCTATGATCTGGTGTTTCTGGATACACCGCCTGCGCTTGGGTATCTAACGATCAACGGGCTGGCGGCGGCCGATATCCTGCTGGTGCCCACGGGCGCGTCTTTCCTCGAATTTGATTCCACGGGGCGGTTTTTCGACATGCTGCACGCGACATTTGCCTCCATTGAAGAGGGCGAGAATGCTGCCGCGCGCGCGTTAGGGCGCGAAGAGCTGGCCTTTGAATGGGATGCGGTGCAGGCCATCGTCACCCGCTATGATGCGGGCCAGCAGGCGGAAATGGCGGGGCTGATGCAGGCCTGGCTGGGGCGACACCTGTTGCCCTGGCGGCAGGAATATACCGCACTCATTGGTCAGGCGGGCGAAAGGGTCAATGGGATATACGAGGCCGATTACCGCGATTTCAACCGCGACACCTATATGCGTGGGCGGGCCACATTCGACGAGACCTGGGCGGGGTTCAAGCGGCTGCTTTATGGCATCTGGCGGCGTGATGAGCTGGCGCGCGATGCCGCCCGCACGGATCCGGTGAGCTGACCCCTGGCTTGCGCGAAATGTTTCGCGCGCGAAACATTTGAGGAGACTTCCCCATGGCGAAACGCAAACGTCTGGACCCTGTCCCCCAGGTGGATATGCCTGCTCCCGAGCAGAAATCCGCCCTGCCGCCCCTTGGTGCGCCCATCGCCCGCGTGGCGCAGGATACCGCGCGCGAAGCGGCCTTCGAGGAATTGCGCGCCGCACTCACGGATGCGCGGGCCGAGGGACGCCTGATCCAGAAACTGCCGCTGGATGCGGTGATGCTCGATCATCTGCGGCGCGACCGTATCAGCCTGGATGAAGAGGCGCTGGTCCCCTTGATGGAAAGCCTGCGCGCGCGCGGCCAGCAAGTGCCGATCGAGGTGACAGCGCTGGAACAGGGGCAGTTCGGCCTGATCTCTGGATGGCGGCGGATGGCCGCGCTGCGGCGGCTGCATGATGAAACCGGCGAGGCGCGCTTTGCCACTGTGCTGGCGATCCTGCGCCGCCCCGAAACCGCGGGCGATGCCTATCTGGCCATGGTCGAGGAAAATGAGATCCGCCTGGGGCTGTCGCATTACGAGCGCGCGCGTATCGTGCTGCGCGCCGTGGAAGCGGGGGTGTTTCCCACCACCAAGATCGCGCTGCAGAAGCTGTTTGCGCATGGCTCGCGGGCGCGGCGCTCCAAGATCGGCTCGTTTCTGGGTGTGGTTTCGGCGCTGGACGGGGCCTTGCGCTTCCCGACTGATCTGGGTGAGCGTCTGGGTCTGGCACTCGCCCAGAAGATCGAGGCAGATGCCGGTTTTGCCCCGCGCCTGCGCGCCGCTCTGGATACCGCCGCGCCCGCGACCGCCGAGGCCGAACGCCTGGTGCTGGAAACAGCCCTGATCCCGGAACCGTCACAGGTGCCAGATCAGGCCCCGCCCGCCGCCAGTTTTGAGGTGCCAGCGGCCATCCCGCGCCCCAAGGCCCCGTCCCGCCCTGCATCGGCGCGCGAAGAACCTGTGCCCGGTGTCGTTCTGGATATATCGGGCGGGTATCTGAAACCTGTGCTGACCCTCTCAGGACCGAAGGTCGATCAGGCGTTCAGGGAACGCCTGATCGCCTGGTTGCAGGGGCAGGGGTGAGAGTATCCTCACCCTTCCCCGCAGGCGGGGCGAGGGGGGCTCTTACTGTGTCTTGACCACCCGCAGATGCCCCGCTGCAGGCGGCAGAGCCTGCGAGGTGGCCTCTTGCGGCAAATCCTCGGATGGCCGGTAATCCAGAGGGGCCGCCCGCAACAGCCTGTTGACCTCGGCCAGATCGAAGGCGCGGCAGGCACGCCACAGATCTGACAGCAGAGATTCCATGGCCACTGGCGGCAAAGACATTTCTGATGCGGTCATGATGCGCGGGTGCTCTGTCCCTTGCGGATTGCCAGCGATCAGCAATTCTTCATGCAGTTTTTCGCCCGGTTTCAGCCCTGTGATCTGGATGGGGATATCCCCGCCGGCCTCGGGCTCTTCTGCATCTGCCATATAGGGCACCAGACCGTGCAGCCGGATCATCGATATCGCCAGATCCAGAATCCGCACGGGCTGGCCCATATCGAGTACGAAGACATCGCCACCGCGGGCCATGGCCCCGGCCTGGATGACCAGTTGCGCGGCCTCGGAAATGGTCATGAAATAGCGCGTCACATCCCTGTGGGTGACTGTCACCGGGCCGCCACGCTCGATCTGGTCATGAAAGCGCGGGATGACTGAGCCTGAAGATCCCAGCACATTTCCGAAACGCACCATCGAGAAAGTGCAGCCCCCCCCGCCCTGTGCCTCAGCCTGGCAGATCAGTTCAGCCAGCCGCTTGCTGGCCCCCATTGCACTGGTCGGGCGCACGGTCTTGTCGGTCGAAACCAGCATGAAATTCTCGACCCCGCATTCCGTGGCGGCCCGTGCCAGGACATGCGTGCCAAAGACATTGTTGCGCAGCCCTTCGATCAGGTTTTCTTCGACGATACTCACATGTTTGTACGCCGCCGCATGATAGACCGTCTGGACGCCGTAGCGCATCAGGATGGCCCGCATCCGGGCAGGGTTCTGCACCGAGCCCAGCACGGGCAGAAGCTCGGGGCCGGTTTTGCCCTCGAACAGGTCGCGCAATTCCGTCGAGATCGTGTAAAGCGCGAATTCGCTGACATCGAGCATGACCAGCCGGCGCGGCGCCTGCGTCAGAATCTGGCGGCACAGTTCCGCGCCGATTGTCCCGCCTGCGCCTGTGACCAGAACCACCTTGCCTGCGATATGGCGCGCCATCAGATCGGCGCGTGGCGGCACCGGGTCACGGCCCAGCATATCCTCGGGCATGACCGGGCGCAGATCGGTCACGCGGGCCTGACCCGATACCAGATCCCCCATGGCCGGGATGGTCTTGACCTCGACACTCAGGGTCTCCAGCCGGGACACGACCCGTTTGCGGCGAGCGCGCCCCAGGCTGGGCATGGCCAGAAGCACCTCGCGGACATGAAATTGCCGAATCAATTGCCGCAGTTCCACGACCGGATGCACTGATACCCCATTCACAGTGGCCCCATGCAGGCGCGGATCGTCATCGACAAAGGCCACTGGCCGGTAGTCCAGCCCCAGATTGAGCGCGGCGACAAGCTGCTGTCCTGCATGGCCTGCACCATAAATGATGACGGGTGTGGCATCACGCAAGCCCGGCTGGCGGATCAGGGACCGCAGCCAGAAGCGCATTCCACCGACGCCCAGCACGACCAGAAGCGCATGGACAAGTGCGAGACCGAGAGGCAAAGCAACGCCGAGGGCTTGCGCCATAAGCCAGAACCCTGCCGCGCCTAGCAGGGCTCCAGTCACGACGACCGGAATGATCTTGCCGGTGATTGAGCGCAGCAACGCACGGTACAGCCGACCCCGGTAAAAGGTCAGAAGCGTCAGGGGCAGGCTGGCCGCGAGGGCTGACCAGACCGGAGGGCGGGTCAGCAGATCCGGTGCCGCAGTATGGATGAGCACTGCGAGCGGCAGGCAGCTCAGCACCAGCAGGGTATCAGCCAGCATCAGCAGGCGCGATCTGGACGCGCGGCTGAACTTGGTGTCCGGCGTGGCCAGAATCCGTTGCAGCCAGATGCGCATGTTGCGCGGAGGCTTGCCCGAGGTATCTTGTGACATGATCACTACCTGAAAATCTGCAGGGCCCTGCAATATAGTCCAGAACCTCTGAAAGAAACCGAAATGGCCGAAAAAATATACACGGATATCTCTGCCACGGCTGCGCGTTCCAGACAAGCCGCTTCGCGCCGGGCCGGGGCCGGGCGGCGGCGATCTGCTGATCTGGCAGCCGCGCAAGGCAGTGCGCAAATTACGGCTCTGGTCCTTGCCGGGCGCGCGCGATCCGGGTGGCGTAACCCATCCAATCGTCCGCGAGACTGCCAATATCCAGCGCGATTCCGCCCTGACGGCGCAGGGTGTGGATATAAATTTTGCCAAGAAAACCCGCAGCTACCAGCCAGACTTCTCCGGGAGATGCCTGAAGTTCTGCACGCACCGTTTCGTGACGGTCCAATAATGTGCCACTCTGAGCGGTATTCGGGTCGAACATGCTGGCATAGCGCGCCTCGCCGGGGATCATCACGCCCCGGCGCGTGCTCAGGCCGAAGCGAGACCGGAGCAGGGGAGCCAGATCATGCGGGGCGATCCATGAGACTTGCTGACCCGGCACGGTCTGCAAAAGCTGTTCCCACATCCCCCAATTGGCCAGGTCTCTCTGAACTTGTGCCGAGGTGATCCACAGTCTTGGCCGGGCCTTCTGGCTGTTGCCGGGCGCGATGACATGCCCGGCAACATGGCTGAGCGCACGGATCACGCCCCGGTTTGATACAGCAACCCGCCCCGGGCTTTGATAGATGCGCACGACCCGCGAATCCGGCAAGACCCCAAGAATATCGGCCGCTGCTACAGCGCGCCGGAACTGCGCGATGATCCGGCGCGCTGTCGTCTCGTCTGGCCACTCGCGGTTCCACCACAGATGCATCATCTCTTTGCGGTCATGGGCCAAACCCGTTCGCAACGCAGCATCGAAGGACAGGAAATGCCCTTCGCCATCGCCCAGCCGCACCAGAGCTGTGGGCTGTCCGTTCTGCACCCGCTGGGTCAGCCAGGCTACCACGGCGGATGCATCCGCCAGGGATTCGGCAGTATAGATGTGGAACCGCTCGGCGGGCGTCGCGTCTTCAATGGCTTGCAGAAAGCCTGCTCCTGATGCGATCAGTTGCCGCCCAGGATTGGTGAAATCACTCCCCGCCACTGTCGCGATGATCCGGGCGCGGGCCTGTGCGATACGGTCCCCGACCTGACGGCGATGGCGTGACCGGGCGGCCGCGGTGATGTTGTTGTTCTGATGGGCGGCCTGTTCGGCATGGCGTGCCTGTAGTAATTCGATGCTCAGCGCATCAATCGGATCTGCCTTGTCCGCGACGGTGCGCAAGGCAGAGATGGCGGCAGGGGACAGATCGGGCAACCGTTGGAGCACTGCCTTGAATACATCGCGCACCCGGAAGGTTGGCGTGGTAAATCCATGCTGGATCATGCGAGGCAGGTCGGCGCGGTCCCAGGCTTGCGAGTGGTTATGGCACAGGGTATCCAATGCCGTTTGTTCCGGCAGAGCGGCGAAAATCCGTGCCCGGAGCGCGGCGAGAGTGTCCGGACTGTCAATCCGGGCGCGCAGGCGCAACAACTCGCGCCAAAGGTCCGGATTGGCGGGGAATGCCGCTGCGGTGCGTTCCAGAAGCTGGATCGCCTGCAAGGTCATGCCGGCCTTGATCATCACGCTGCGCAGCACCAGTGCCCGGCTCGGGTCCAGCAGCAATGCGCCGATCTTGGTCATCACTGTGATCGTGGCCTCTCGATCGGAATCGAATTGCCACTGGCTGCGCAGGATCAGCGGAGCATGTCGGCGTAATGCCGCGAATTCCTCGGGTGCGGCGAGCCAGCTGCGTAAATGGGCCATGGGTTCGCGCTGCAAATCGGGGCAATCCAGTTGCAGCGCCAGCTGGCTTTGCAAACGCAGCCCAAAGCCCGTGTCCACCTCTGGAAGGGCACGCAGCGCGGCAAGTCGCGCAATCGCATGATGTCTTTGCCCCCGTGTCTTGTGCAGCAATATCTGCGCTTCGAGGCTGACTCTGGGCGCCACCGCGCGGGCATGGCGTTTCAGGATGCGAGCGGCTTCAGCCGGATCACCCATGATCAGGACCAGACGCACCATGTCCACGAGGGCCGCATCCGCACCCAGAGCCAGACGGTCATGATGCACCGCAAGCGCTTCGGGCAATCGGTTCATCCGTTCAAAGGCGGTGGCTTCGAAAGCGGCGAGGGCCGGGTCGGGGCCATGACGGGCTTGTAAGGCTCGGCCAAGCGCAATGGTTTCGGGCAGAAATCCCAATTCTATTCGGCAGCGCAGGGCGGCATGGCAGGCCTGCGGGACCGGCGCGTCCATCAGCACTGCGCTGTCAGGTGCCACCGCTGCCAGCGCTGTCACCCAGTCGCGCATCAGATCCGCGATCAGCAAATTGTCGCGTACGGACAGCCCGGATGCCCGCAGGCGTTGCCCAAGGGCCAGCAGGCTGTCCCAATCCGCCTGTTCTGCCAGTGCCCTGATCCGGGCAAGTTCGGTCTCGGCGGAAACGGTCATGGTCTTGTGCTCTGGCGGTTATGAGGGGCATACCCTTGAGGATGCGCAGACACTGACTGCAATGCCAGAAAGACTAAATAACGGCCCATAGTTACAGGAATGTATCAGACGTCCAGATGATAGCCGATGTCGCGGCGCATGATCGAGCGGCCCTCGGGGTCGAGAATATCCAGCCTGTCATGGATATCTTTCAGATTTTTGCGCAATGTGGCCAGATCGGGCGCGGCGGCCACAAAGCCTGTTACACGGCTGCGTGCGGAGAGATGTGCAGGGATGGCCTCACCTTTCTGGCGATAGACATAGTGCTCCATCACCAGCCCGTCGGCAATGAGATCTTCCATCCCGATCAGCTGATCAAACACCCCCTCTGAGGCGTAAACGTTATTGGCGGAAAAGATGCGCGGATCAGGTTTTCCGGGTGGCAGCGGGGTGCGCCCGATCTGCTGATCGACAGAGGCGGCCACATAATCGAAGCCTGTGGACAGATGCACGACCCGGGTGCCGCCGGGGCCGCCTCCGATCCGGCCTGCGATCTCGAGGACCACGAAGCGGCCATCGGCCGTGAGAATGCCCTGTGCCAGCAGCGGACCGTTCTCAATCCCGAAGGCCTTGGCGAAGACCGGCCCGCGCGCGCGCAGCAAATCCAGCGCCTCGGTCGAGAGGGCGGCTGGAGCGATCGTGGCATGACAGGTGTTTTCCCGGCCGTCTGAAAACCAGGTTTTGTGCCGCTCACGGATCTGAAGCAGTTGCACATGTCCGTCCATGGCAATGTAATCGACGCTCAGTTCCAGCCCTTCGACAAACTCTTCCAGCAATACCGCCGCATCGCGGGCCTGTTCGAAACTCCTGGCCAGTCCTTGCCGCAGGTCTGCCGGATCACGGATGACCGCCAGCCCCAGCGAGCCTGTCCCCCCGACCGGTT
>PXDM01000395.1 GCA_003565055.1 Paracoccaceae bacterium | reverse complement strand
TGATGATGGAGTTGTGTGGGAATACCATTTTGATTATTTCGGCGGACAAAATAAACCCTGGAGATCAGGCCTTAGTCAGGCTCACGGTATTTCAACACTACTTAGAGCAGCTACAATTACCGGTGAAAAAGACTATGCTGAATGTGCAAAATTAGCGGTAGCGGAATTGGTTAAACCTTATTCTGAAGGTGGCATGGCATTTTACAGGGAAGATGGCACCGTTTCATTTGAAGAGTACTTTTATGACCCACCTTATTCTGTTCTGAATGGCCATATTTTTTCCTCGATTGCCTGCTGGGAGGCTGCTCAGTATTTTGAAGAGTGTTCGTTCCAAAAGATGGTTAAGCTCGCTTTTGGTTTTGTAGAGAATCACCTGTCGGCTTACGACATCGGATTTTGGTCGAAATATAGTCTGAAAAAAACAGACAAAATAGATGATATAGCTTCTTCACATTATCATGATGTTCATATAGTTCAGTTAAACGTATTGCATAAAATAACCGGAAAAAAAGTATTCAAGATATACGCTGATCTCTTCTATCAATATCAATCTAGCCAAATAAAAAGAAAGCGCGCTCTATTCTATAAAATTGTTGCAAAGTTAATTGGCTAAGCCACTAATGAAAGGTTAATTTCTGAATTATGTCACTAAATATTTGGGTCATCAATCAGTTCGCAGGCACAGACAGATCAGGGTGGGGAGAGAGACACTTCTACTTTAGTAAATATTGGGTTAAAGCGGGTCACAACGTTTCTATAATTTCTGGGGGGTACAATCACATGTTTCGGGAAGTACGCGATACACCGAAACAATTTAACATTGAAGATGTTGAAGGAACGCGTTTTTGTTGGGTTAAAGTGCCAAAATATAATCCAAAATCAATAATGAGATTTTGGAGTTTTATTGTTTTTGCTTTTAAAACTTACTTCGCACCACAAAAAAACCTGGGTAAACCGGATATTATTATTGTCTCATCAATGCCCATTTTTCCGATTCTATCAGGGTACTTTCTGAAAAAAAAGTATAAGGTAAAAAAACTGATTTTTGAGATTCGCGATTTATGGCCCCTCACTCTGATTCACCTCGGTGAAAAATCAGAAAAGCATCCTGCGGTGAAGTTTATTGGTTGGTTTGAAAAATTTGGCTATAAAACTGCTGATCACATTGTATCTCTTTTACCGTTTGCAGCGGAACATTTTGAAGAGGTTGCCGGAGCGGGTGATAAGTTTGTTTACATACCTAATGGGCTGGATGAACAGGTAATTAAAGAAGAACCTTTAAAAAGTTCAATTACAGAATCTATTCCAAAAGATAAATTTGTAATCGGTTATACCGGCACCATCGGTCTTGCAAATGCACTTGAATACTTTGTTGAAGCTGCTGGATTGTTAAGAAATGACGAAAGATTTCATTTTGTTGTGGTAGGCGATGGTTATTTAAAGGATGAATTATTGAAAAAGTCAGAAGGGTTCGGAAACATTACATTTGTGAAAAAAATCAGAAAAAATCAGGTTGCTTCAATAATTGCATTTTTTGATATATGCTTTGTTGGAAGAAATAATTCACCTTTGTTTAAACATGGAGTTTCCGCAAACAAATATTTTGACTATATGCTTGCAGCAAAACCAATTCTTGACTCAAATAATTATATAAAAGATCCAGTTGAACTTTCCGGTTGCGGTATTATTGTAAAGCCTGAATCCGCTGAAGCAATTTACGATGGAATAATTGAAATGTATGAGTTGGGTGAGATGAAATTAAAAGAATTGGGTAAAAAAGGCTACGAATATGTGAAGAAATATCATAATATCAGTCATTTATCCGGAAAATATTTAAAAATGTTTTAGTACTTCTTTGTCTTCCTCAATTATTGTCGGATTGCTATAAGTCGAATAGTTTTGTGCAATTGTTTTATATTTTTTGTGATACCAAAAATATCAATAGGAGAAAAAAAACTGTAATATTCTTTACTTACGATAAAATCATTATCTCTGAAGACATTTTCCATCATCAAAATATTATCTTTTGATATATACTTTGCTTTATGACGGATAAACCCGGGATTAGCCATATCCAATATTATTTGACAGCGTGGAGAAGCTATCTCTAATAGTTTTTTCATAGATTGTTTTTTTGGATTTATTGCTTCAAATGCGGCCAAACTATATATAAAATCAAATTGATTTGATGGTAAAAAATGATTGAAATCTTCGATCAACAACTCACAATATTTAACTTTATGCCAACGAAGTCTTTTTTTTGTAATTTCGACTCTTATTGGATTAATATCTAAACCGGTTATACGATCAACTAAACCTTTTTTTCTTAAATAAATAATTGTATTTCCAGTACCACATCCTATTTCCAAATAGCTGTTACAACCAAATTTACCGATCCTTTCATCTAGTTTTGTTAGCAGTACGCCATATCGTAACAGAAGATGGTATTTATAAATTGGTGAGAATGCCTGAAAGTGATTTAGTCCCTTTGCCATTAACTCTTCCATTTCTTGTTGGTTCAGGTTAGAGTTTTCAATAAATTCAGGAGCATCCAGTAAAACTTCTCTAATAATTTTTCCTAACACTAATAAAATTTTTTATAAAATTTATATTTTCTGTTCTATTATATGAAAATTAAAGACTTACTTCTAAAAATTTAGTAACTAAAATACTGTATTAAAGATTTTAAAACTTGGAACTTTAAACCGCTATGTGTTTTAGTGAAATAGTTTTTACAAAGCATTTTAGAGATATCATGTATTATCAATGAGACAATTTTACTCCCAATCTTTTTTCTTTCTATTGATCTTTATTTCACTTTCATTCAGTGATTTAGCTGCTCAAGACCTTACTCCGGAAGAAATAGAACGAAAGCAGCTTGTAAGACAACAATATATAAAAAAAGGATTTCTGCAATCTGTTGATCCACCAACATTTTCGCAATCCAGTTCTTTCTTACTAACTGAGGCATGGTTTACTGGGAAATCCATGAATTCCGTTTCAGTAAATTCAAGAGCTAATGATATCTCATCAGATGGAACACGTTTCTACGTGGTAGGCCGTGAGGATGAGCATATTGTGGAATATGGACTTTCTGAACCATGGGATATCAGCACTGCTGAATATTTGCGTGAATTAGATGTTTCGAATGAATTGAGAGCAACAGAAGACAGGGAGAGTGCTCCTCACGGTATTTATTTCAGGAAAAATGACGGCATGAAAATGTGGCTCATGAACAGAACTGAAATCTGGGAATATACATTAAGTGATCCATGGAATGTAACATCTGCTGAAGTTACAGGAAGAGCGGATTTGATTGATTTCGTGATTCGAGGGCATGATATAGATTTCCGTCCAGACGGTAGAGTTCTCTATATAGACGATCGTGAGTTGCAAGCTGTTTTGCAATTCAACTTAGAAATTCCGTGGGATGTGGCAACACTGAATTTAGATTTTGTACTTGATATTTCAGAAGTAGAAGTTGAAATAAGAGGTACTCAGTTTTCAAGTGATGGTCATAAGGTTTTCTTCATGGATACAGGCAGAGAAGATGTATTAGAATACAATGTTGCTAATGCATTTGATCTTCGGTCAGCAGTATTTGTTGATGCATATAATGTTGCTACAGAAGCATTAAATCCAGTAAATATGACTCTAAGTCCCGATAACAATTCATTTTATATAACAGATAATGTTGAAGATATTGTCTTGATGTATAGAATTTCTGAGGTAGATACAGCGGAGTCGAGTATTATGCTTTCAGAGACTGAGGTGGACGCAGATGGCAGTAGCTACAGCAAAGTGAGCGTTACTGTTCGAGATAAGGACAGGTACCGTTTTCCGGGTGTAAGTGTTGAACTTTTATTCAATGACAGTACACCCGAGCTGGAAGTAATTAATAATATCACAAATGAAGATGGAATTGCTCATTTCAGATTGAGAAACACAAAGGCCGAAATTTTAAATGTAAAAGCCATAACAGAAAAAAATGAAAGAAATTATGCACTAATTGATAATCCGGAAATTACATTTAGACCTCCTTCTCCTGTTGTTTTGGCTGCATCCGAGGTAGATAAAAGAAACTTTGTTGCAAATTGGGAAGCTGTAAATATTGCCACCTCATATCTTCTCGATGTAGCTGAAGATGATGAATTTGAAACAATTATTGAAAATTTCAGTGAGTTCAATGTTGATAACGTAACAAGTTATATAATTGAGAATTTAAATCCGGGTGGTGTATACTATTATCGGGTACGAGCATTATCTAATGAAATCAAAGGCAGCTACTCTGAAACATTTGAAGTATATCTATTCCCTGACGAGCCTACTGTGCAAATGCCAACAAATGTAGCAGCGACAAATTTTATTGCAAATTGGAGTGTTGCTGATGGCGCAAGTAGTTATCTGTTAGATGTCTCTACAGATGATAATTTTGAAAATATAGTTTACCAAATTGAAACCGAAAAAAACGAGAGAATCACTGAACACAAAGTGACTGAATTAAATCCGGGTACTACTTATTACTATCGAGTGCAATCACAAACAGCAATTCGGGAGAGTAACTTTTCAGGAAGCGCTACAGCAACCACATTAATAATCGATGTGGAGATGAGTACTATCAGTTCTTCACAACTCAGAATTCTAGCAAACGGAGAACAGGAGAATGATATAATAGTAGTTTTAAAAACTCCTGATGGAAATCCTATCCAGGGAGAAACAATCTCAGTTAATCCTATGAATGGAAATTCGAAAGTCAATATTATTCAAAATAGTACTAATGAAGAGGGGATTGCTAAATTCTCAGTGTCTAATGTAACCGAAGAAATGGTTGATTACGAAGTGGTTGTTTCTGATGTATTTATTTTAGGTAATATAAGCCTTGAGTTTATTGCTGCTGATAACCAGCTTACATTAGGTAATAATTATCCAAACCCATTTCAGGTAAAAACAATAATACCCCTCACTATCCCTTCCAGAATGAATGCGAAAATTGTGATTTCGAATATTCTTGGAATGGATGTGAAGACTATATTAGATGAGCAACTGGAGGCAGGATATTATGAAATACCGGTCTCACTCGATGGTTTGGCATCGGGCACCTATTTTTACAGGCTCATTACCGACCAGTCAACTAAAACCCGAAATATGATGCTAATTAATTGATATTCATGAAGAAACTAATAATAAATAATTTCTATCTATTTGCTTCAGTATTTTTGATGCTAAGTATTGGATATGATACCTTCCATGAGCGGATTATTTAGTACCATCGATTTACAAAAAACTGTCTCATATTCCTCATTAATTAGAAAAAATGAACACGAGTTCTCAGAACGAACTAATTATACGAAGTGCAAAGGATGTATTAAAAATTGAGTCGGAGCAGATTCTTTTACAACATGAAAAAGTTGGCGATGCATTTATAAACATGGTTAAATCAATTACCAGCTGCAAAGGGAAATTGATTATTTCAGGTATGGGTAAATCGGGTATTATCGGTAAGAAAATATCTGCTACTTTTTCGAGTTACGGTATTCAAAGTTTTTTCTTACATCCCGGAGAAGCTTACCATGGTGATCTTGGAATGGTTGGAAAAGATGATTTGGTACTCTTGATTTCCAACTCAGGGGAAACGGATGAGGTACTCAAACTTATTCCGTTTTTTCAGCATAATGGTAACACTATTGTTTCAATGACCGGAAATGTGAACTCTAGTTTAGCGTTAAATTCAAAATTTACACTCGATATCAGTATTAAGCAGGAGGCATGCCCCTTACAATTAGCACCAACTGCATCCACAACGGTGACCTTGGCAGTAGGTGACGCTATTGCCGTGGCAGCGATGAAAATAAAAGGGGTGAAAGAAGAGCTCTTTGCCAAATTCCATCCGGGTGGTAGCCTTGGAAGAAAACTGTTGCAGAGAGTAAAAGATCAGATGATTACAGGTGAATTAGTGCCGCTAATAAAACCTGATGCAAATGCAATTGATACTATTCATGCAATAAGTGACGGGCGTTTGGGTATGGTGGTGGTTGTAGACGAGAGTAAAAAACTTTTAGGAATTGTTACCGACGGTGATATCCGAAGAAGTACACTTATAGAAAAAGAAAACTTTATTCATCTCGATGCTTCCAAGTTGATGACTGAAAATCCTGTAACAACTTTTGAAGATGAAAGGCTATTAGATGCCGAAAAAAAAATGGATGATCTGAGAATTCATCAATTGGTAGTAGTTGATAAAAATCAAAAAGTTCAAGGAATACTTCCTTACAGAACTTCCATCAATTAAGAGGTTAAATGAAAATTACCAAAGTAATCGGACCTGAACAGGTCATATCTTTCTCAAATAATTCTCCCATAAAATTTATTGCAGGTCCTTGTGCTTTAGAAAGTTACGATTTCGGATTAAAGACGGCCGAAGAACTAAAGAAATTTTTTTTGGAAGTGGGAATAGAATTTATTTATAAGTCTTCCTTCGATAAAGCGAACCGCAGCTCTTCAACAAGTTTCAGAGGAGTTGGTTTGGATGAAGGATTGCGTATACTTGAGACTATTAGAAGTGAGTTAAATATTCCCGTATTGACAGATATCCACGCAATGGATCAGGCCGAGCCGGTTTCTGAGGTGGTTGATATGTTGCAAACCCCGGCATTTCTCTGCCGGCAAACTGATTTTATCCAAAAAGCAGCTTCTGCCGGTAAACCTCTGAACATAAAAAAAGGGCAGTTTTTGTCTCCCTGGGATATGAAAAATGTTGTTGCAAAAGCCGAAGAAACAGGCAACCGGCAAATTACTCTATGTGAACGAGGCAGCTCTTTTGGTTATGGCAATTTAGTGTCTGACATGAGAAGCCTCAGTATTATGGCCGAAACCGGTTACCCGGTTATATTTGATGGAACACACTCAGTTCAATTACCTGGTGCCAAGGGAGAGAGCAGTGGAGGACAGCGGGAATTTGTTGCCCTTCTAACAAGGGCAGCTGTAGCAACCGGTGTTGCAGGTATATTTATAGAGGCACACCCGGAACCTGATAATGCACCTTGCGATGGACCCAATATGCTTCCATTTTCTTTTTTACCGGAATTTTTAAGATCCCTACAATCTATAGATAATGTAGTTAAAAATATTCCTGAAAAAGCATTTAAGGCTATATGAAGGCGATAGTAGTAATACCGGCAAGGTATCAATCAACAAGATTACCCGGAAAACCCTTAAAATTGATTGGTAAAAAACCAATGATTCAGCACGTTTATGAACGTGCAAAAAAATCAAAGATGGTAAGTGAAGTAGTTGTAGCTACCGATGATATAAGAATTGTTGAGATTGTTGAGGAATTTGGTGGAATTGCATTCATGACTTCAACAAATCATAAATCCGGAACAGACAGGGTTATTGAAATATCAAATAAAATCAGAGCAGATTATTATATAAATGTTCAGGGTGATGAACCATTTATAAATCCAAAGGATATTGATAAGTTAATCACGAACTTAAAAACGAGAAAATCTGATGAAATAGCGACTCTTTGCTATAGGTCTACATATATTGAAGCAAAACAAAGTAATAAAGTAAAAGTGGTTTTCGATTTCAAACAGAAAGCACTCTATTTCAGCAGATCTCTAATCCCTTATTCAAGTAACCCAAAAAAACTTGATTATTATATTCATATTGGCATGTATGGATATGGTAAAAAGGCACTTCAGCAATTGCAATCACTAACTCCATCTAATTTGGAAATTGCTGAAAAACTTGAGCAGCTTAGATTTCTTCAATCAGGTTTAGATATCTACATTGATATTACTGAAAAATCAGGTATATCAGTTGATACTAATGAATGCTTAGAAGATGCTAGGTTTTACCTGAAATATGGTAAACTTCCTGATGACGAAATAGACTTAACGAAAGTGAAGTTGGTCGTTTTGGATGTTGATGGAGTACTATCTCCTTCTTCATTAATGTTAACTGAAAATGGTGAAGAGATAAAAATATTTGATGTAAGAGATGGTTTGGGTATAAAAAGATTACTACAGGCCGGGATTAAAGTCGCAGTAATATCGGGAAGGGGCTCAAAAACTACAGCAAGACGACTTGAAGAACTTGGTATAAAGGAGTTCTATTTTAACATAGAAGAAAAAGATAAAACATTGGACTTGGTAATGAAGCGACATGCTGTAATGAAAAAGGAGGTTATTTATGTAGGAGACGATTTGAATGATCTCCCAGCATTTGAAATTGCAGGAATAAGTTGTACTGTAAAAGATGCTCCAAAACAGATTAAATCCAGAGCAGATATTATACTTAGCAAAAAAGGTGGTAAAGGTGCCATTAGAGAATTATCTGATAGAATACTTACATGATCTCTATCCTATTTACAGAGCAATACAAGTTTAGAGCATAAATAACGAAATAACTTTACAATGGTAGTTAATTCAAAGTATAAATTTATTTTTGTACATATTCCTAAAGCAGCTGGTACCAGTATATCAAAGAATCTTAAAAAAGCACCCGGTAATAAAAATAAGTGGCTTGCCAAAACTAAACACGAAACTTTATCTGATTTCTATTTTAAAGTGAGTGATCGTAGAACATTTACAGATAAAATTTTAAAACTAAACCCTGAAAATTATTATACATTCGGATTTGTAAGAAATCCCTGGGATAGAATTCTGTCGTTATATCAATATTTGAAATTTAAAAAACCAATTAAGGAAATAGAGACTATAGATTCGTTTCAAGATTTTTTATTTCAAGCAAAGGATGGTGTTGATTGGATTAAGAATCTATCAACGATGAGACCTCAGGCAGATTACTTTACTTTTGATAATGGAAGTATCTTAATAAACTTTCTTGGGCATTACGAATATTTACAAGAAGATTTATCAAAAATTTCAAAAGAAAT
>PXDM01000065.1 GCA_003565055.1 Paracoccaceae bacterium | reverse complement strand
GCTGAGCCTCGGCGCGCTGAACCTGCCGGCTTTCGCGATCGTCATCGCGATGACGCTCCTGACCGCGCCGCTGGGCGCGCGGCTGGCCCATGCGCTGGATCCCAAGCCGCTCAAACGCCTCTTCGCGCTGTTCATCATGGTCATGGCGCTCAACATGCTGCGCAAGGCGCTGGGGTTCTGATCCGCGCACAAAGGCTTGCGCCTGAGCGCGCTTTGCGGCATTGACGCGGCCAGTTTCAGGGGGAGGTCACTCATGAGCCGAGCATTCGTTTTTCCCGGTCAGGGCGCGCAGACCATTGGCATGGGCCAGGCTTTGGCGGAGGCCTATCCGGCGGCCAAAGCGGTCTTTGACGAAGTTGACGCGGCGCTGGGCGAGAACCTGTCGGGGCTGATCTGGTCGGGCGATATCGCCGAACTGACGCTCACCGCGAATGCACAGCCCGCGCTGATGGCGACCTCGATGGCGGCGCTGCGCGCGCTCGAAGCCGAAGGCGTGGCGCTTGAGAGCGCGGCTTTCGTCGCAGGCCATTCGCTGGGCGAATATTCCGCGCTTGCGGCCAGTGGCGGGGTGAGTGTCGCCGATGCCGCGCGCCTCTTGCGCCTGCGCGGGCGCGCGATGCAGGACGCGGTGCCGGTGGGCGAAGGCGCGATGGCGGCTGTGCTCGGGCTGGATTTCGCTGCAGTGACTGAGCTCTCCGCCGAGGCCGCGCAGGGCGAGGTCTGTCAGGCCGCCAATGACAATGACCCCGCGCAGGTCGTCGTCTCGGGCCACAAAGCCGCCGTCGAACGCGCCGTCGAGATCGCGAAAGCACGCGGGGCCAAGCGCGCGCTTTTGCTGCCTGTCTCGGCCCCGTTCCATTGCGCGCTCATGCAGCCCGCCGCCGAGGCGATGCAGGCGGCGCTGGCCGAGGTGACGCTGCACGCGCCGCGCGTGCCGCTGGTGAGCAATGTGCGCGCCAGCGCCGTGAGCGACCCCGAAGAGATCCGCGCGCTTCTGATCGCGCAGGTCACGGGCGCTGTGCGCTGGCGCGAATCCGTGGCCTGGATGGCCGATCAGGGCGTGACCGAGTTCTGGGAAATCGGCGCGGGCAAGGCGCTCTCGGGCATGATCAAACGCATCGCGCGCGGGACGGCGACACAGAATTTCGCGACACCCGAAGACATCGCGGCGCTTGCGGCCTGAACGGGCGGTGCTTAGAGTGCATTTCGACCGGAGCGAAGCGAGGATCGAGAAAAATGCATGTGAAAACAAGATCTAGAGTGGTTCATCCTGCTCAAGGCGATCGCGAACCACTCTAGGGGATGAAGCGGTTGTATTTGACGCCTGCGAGCGAGGCCCCGGCCATGATGCCCGACTGGCCGTAAACCACAGCGATGACGGGGGAAAACTGGGTGGTCGTCTCGGTCCCCATTGATCCGCCCTGTCTCGGTGTCGCGTAGCGCATATCGGCGCTGGCGGCCCAGCCGGGCGAGAAGCGGAAATCCGAGAGCGCCTGTTCGGTCATGAAAAACAGCGCGTGGGCATATTGCTGTGCCCCGATCTGCAAACCGATACTCGCGCGGGTGGCCGAATAGTAATCGACCGTCGCGTCATTGATCCGCAGCGCGCCGCGCCCATAGGCGCCGCCGATGAAAAGCCCCGCCTCGGAGACAACGGGGATATAGAGAATCCCATGCGCGTTGCGGAAAAGCTGTTCGAGCGACGGATAATTCGAGCGCAGATAGTCGCGCGCGGCGTCGACTCGGGCATCGAGGACTGTCGCGCCCTCGCTGCCGATCGGATTGGAACAGCCAGCCAGCGCAGTGATCGCGGCCAGCCCTGAGAATGCGAATACCCGCCGGTTCATCTGGGTCATGCTCTGCCTCTTGGGATATGGGGGCTTGATGCCCTCTTGACCCCTCTTTTACCCCGCCTGCGCGGCTTTGTCACCTGCAACCGGGGCGTGTCCTGCGGTTTTGGCGGGGCTTCGCCATTGTGACCGCGCGCTCAGCCTTGCAGCGCCCTGGCCACACGCGGGGCGAAATAGCTCAGCACTCCGTCGCAGCCTGCACGTTTGAAGGCCATGAGGCTTTCCAGCATGACCTTCTCTCCATCGAGCCAGCCATTCTCGGCCGCCGCCATCAGCATCGCATATTCGCCCGAGACCTGATAAGCGAAGGTCGGACGCTGGAAGCGGTCCTTCACGGCGCGGCAAATGTCGAGATAGGGCATGCCGGGCTTGACCATGACCATATCGGCCCCTTCCGCCAGATCGCGCGCCACGCAGGCCAGCGCCTCCTGCGTGTTGGCCGGGTTGATCTGATAGGTGGCCTTGTCGCCCACCAGCCGCCCCGCTGCCCCCACGGCATCGCGAAACGGGCCGTAGAACCCGGAGGCGAATTTCGCCGCATAGGACAGGATCGCCACATCGCTATGGCCCTCGGATTCCAGCGCGAGGCGCAGCGCGCCGATCCGCCCGTCCATCATATCCGACGGCCCGAGGATATCCGCACCGGCCTCCGCCTGCGCCAGCCCTTGCCGCACCAGCGCTTCGACGGTTTCATCATTGAGGATGACCCCGTCGCGCACGAGCCCGTCATGGCCATTGGCATTATAGGGATCGAGCGCGATATCGGTCATGACCATCAGATCGGGCAGATCGGCCTTGAGCGCGCGGATGGCGCGGTTGGTCAGGTTTTCGGGGTTCCATGCCTCGGCGCAATCTTCGGTGCGCTGTGCGGGGTCCGTATAGGGAAACAGGCAGATCGCAGGGATGCCGAGGGCATGCGCATCTGCGGCGGCGCGCAGCATCTCGTCAATCGAGAGGCGGCTGACGCCGGGCAGAGACGCGACAGGCTGTTGCACCTTGTGGCCTTCACAGATGAAGACCGGCCAGATCAGATCGCGCACGCAAAGCCCGTTTTCCTGCACCATCTCGCGCAAAGCGCGCGTACGGCGCAGGCGACGCATGCGGGCGGCGGGGAAGGGGGCAGGGGTCATGATCCGGGCCTTTCATCGGGTTTGCGCGTTGGTGCCATGTTGGGCAGGCGAAGGGAAGCCCTCGCGGCGCGTGTTGACACTCGCTGTGCCAAACTGCGCTGCGCGTGAGGGCATGTCATGCCAAGTGCGCGGGCGCCTGCACTCATTCAGACGCCAAGGCAGTAGCGCATCACGGCTTTCTGAGCGTGCAGGCGATTTTCGGCCTCATCAAACACCACGGATTGCGGCCCGTCCATGACCGCATTGGTCACTTCTTCCTCGCGATGCGCGGGCAGGCAATGCATGAACAGCGCGTCAGGCTTGGCCTGCGCCATCAGCGCATCATTGACCTGATAGGCGCGCAGCAGATTGTGGCGGCGTTCGCGGTTCGACTGGCTGTCATGCATGCTCACCCAGGTATCAGTGACCACCAGATCGGCCCCGGCGACGGCCTGTGCCGGGTCGCGGATGATCTCGATTTGAGCGCCCTCAGCACGGGCGAGCGCCACGAATTCCGGGTCGGGGTCGAGCGCTTCGGGGCCTGTGAAGGTCAGATCGAAGCCGAATTGCCCCGCCGCATGCAGGAAAGAGGCGCAGACGTTATTGCCATCGCCCGACCAGACGACCTTCTTGCCTGCGATGGGGCCGCGATGTTCCTCATAGGTCAGGATATCGGCCATGATCTGGCAGGGATGGGTGCGGTTCGTCAGCCCGTTGATCACGGGCACTGAGGCGTATTCGGCGAGTTCCTGCAGGACAGTTTCCTCGAAAGTGCGGATCATGATCAGATCGACATAGCGCGAGAGCACGCGGGCGGTGTCGGCGATGGTTTCGCCATGACCAAGCTGCATTTCGCTGCCCGAGAGCACCATGGTCTGCCCGCCCATCTGCCGCACGCCGACATCGAAGCTGACGCGCGTGCGGGTCGAGGGTTTCTCGAAGATCAGCGCCACGACGCGGCCTGCCAGCGGCTGGTCGTCATCGGGCGTGCCGCGCGGGCGGTCGGCGCGGGCCGTCTTCATCGCGCGGGCATGGTCGATCATCGCGCGCAGGTCGGATTTTTCAGTCGTATGGATGTCGAGGAAATGGGGCATCTCTGGCGGCTTTCTTGGGCGAGAGATGCGAGGGCTCTGCCCTCGCGCTCCCGGGATATTTTTACAAAGATGAAATCATGAGAGGGTGGCAGCGGCCTTGTCGAGACGTGTGACGGCTTGCGTGATCTCATCCTCCGTGATCGTCAGCGGTGGCAGCAGGCGGATCACGTTATCTGCCGCAGGAACAGTGAGGAGCTGTGCGGCCTGCGCGGCCTTGACCATATCGGTGTTGGGCACGCGGCATTTCAGGCCGAGCAACAGCCCCATGCCCCGGACTTCGGCGAAGACCGCGGGATGCGCGGCCACCAGCCCTTCGAGGCTCTGGCGCAGGGCGCTGCTCTTGCGGCGGACCTGATCGAGAAAGCCCTCAGCGGTGATGATCTCCATGACCTTGGCACCCACGGCGCAGGCCAGTGGATTGCCGCCATAGGTCGAGCCATGGGTGCCTGCGCCCATGCCTGCGGCGGCCTTGGCTGTGGCGAGCACCGCGCCGAGCGGGAAGCCGCCGCCGATGCCCTTGGCGACCATCATCACATCGGGGCTTATCCCGGCCCATTCATGCGCGAAGAGCCGGCCCGTGCGCCCCATGCCGCATTGCACCTCATCGAGCACCAGAAGCGCGCCGGACTGGTCGCAGAGATCGCGCAGCCCCTTGAGGCACGCATCGGGCAGGGGGCGGATGCCGCCTTCGCCCTGAATGGGTTCGATCATGACGGCGGCGACCGTGTCATCCATGGCGGCGCGCAGTGCGTCATGATCGCCCCAGGGCAGGCTCTTGAAGCCCGGCATGAGCGGGCCGAAGCCTTTGGTCATCTTCTCGGACCCGGCGGCCGCGATGGCCCCGGTCGAGCGGCCATGAAACGCGCCCTCGAAACTCAGGATCGTCTCGCGCGGCGTGCCGGCCTCATGCCAGTATTTGCGCACCATCTTGATCGCGAGTTCGGCCGATTCCGTGCCGGAATTGGTGAAAAACACCGTATCGGCGAAAGTCGCATCGACCAGCGCCTGCGCCAGTTTTTCCTGCGCGGGGATCTCATAGAGGTTCGAGACATGCCAGAGCGCCTGCGCCTGTGCGGTCAGCGTCGCGACCAGATCGGGATGGGCATGGCCCAGCGCATTCACGGCGATGCCCGAGGTCAGGTCGAGATAGCGCGTGCCATCGGTTGCCCAGAGCCAGCTGCCCTCACCGCGCTCGAAGCGCAGCGGGGTGCGGTTATAGGTGGGTAATACGGCAGGAAAAGCGGCAGTCATGGGCAGGGTCCCGTTTCACGAAAGCCCTGAGTTGCCAAAGTGGCGCGGGCAAGTCAATCGCCATGTTGCCAAAGGCTTGCCTGCGGCGGCGGGCCTATCCTTCGATCACGCGCAGCAATTTGCGCTCCAGCACCTTGAGCACCTGTGCCAGATCATGCCCGCGTTTGAGCACCTGCCCGTCCATCGCCACCACGCAATACATCCCCTGCCGGTTGCGCAGAGCGGGATGTTTTTCGATACGGTACAGCGGGTTTTCTGCCGTGCGCCGGAAGACCGAGAACACAGCGCAATGGCGCAGGCAGGAGATGCCGTAATCGCGCCATTCCCCTGCGGCGACCATGCGGCCATAAAGCGTGAGGATATGGCCCAACTCGCGCCGGTCGAAACTGACCTGCATCTCGGAATGGCGCGAGGGGCTTTGCATGTTCATGCACTGAGTGTGGGCAGGGTTTGGCGGAAAATCAAGTCTTTCGGCACCTGGGCTCAGGGCGCATCCTCCGCGCCGCTCTGGAAATGCGCCTTGTCGATGCCGTGCCGGACCAGCTTGTCATAGAGCGCCTTGCGCGACAGGTTGAGCGAGAGATAGACGGGCTTGAGCGCGCCCTTGTGGCGGATCAGCGCGTCAATGAGCAATTTGCGCTCATGCGCGGCCATCTGGTCGGCGAGGCTCGGCTGGGGGTCCAGCCCGCCCGTATGCGCAGGATCATCGGCCAGCCCCAGAGCGAAGCGTTCGGCCATGTTGCGCAATTCGCGGACATTGCCGGGCCAGTCGGCGCGGGCCAGTTCGGCCAGAAACTCCGGCGCGACACTGCGTTCGGGCAGGCGGTGGCGGGCATGGGCCTGCGACAGAAGCCGCAGGAAGATCGCCGGGATATCCTCCACGCGCTCCGACAGGGGCGGCACGCGCAGGCTGACCGCGTTGAGCCGGTACAGGAGATCGGCGCGGAAGTGACCGGCCTCGACCTCGGGCTCGAGCGCCACGCGGCTGGTCGCGATGAAGCGCAGATCAATCTCTTGCGGCACATTCGCCCCCAGCCGCGTGATCACCCGATCCTGCAGAACCCGCAAGAGCTTGCCCTGCACATCGAGCGGCATCGCGCCGATATCATCGAGCAGGACCGTGCCGCCGCGCGCGTGGTCGAATTTGCCCATCCGCGCGCGGATCGCACCGGGAAAAGCGCCCGCCTCATGGCCGAAAAGTTCCGATTCGATCAGCGTTTCGGGCAAAGCGCTGCAAGTGATCGCGACAAAGGGCCGGTCCGCGCGGGCAGAGAGGTCATGCAGCGCGCGGGCGACGACTTCCTTGCCGGTGCCGGTCTCGCCGATGATCAGCACATCGGCATCTGACGGGCCGATGGTGCGGATCTGGCGGCGCAGCGCGACCATGATATTGGAACGCCCGATCAGCCGGGCCTCCAGATCATCGGCCTGCCCGGCGACAGCGCGCAGGCGGCGGTTGTCGAGCACCAGCTGGCGGTATTCCAGCGCCCGCGCCGCGATTGAGGCCAGTTGCGCCCCGGAAAAGGGTTTCTCGATGAAATCATGCGCCCCTTCGCGCATAGAGCGCACGGCGAGCGGCACATCCCCATGACCCGAGATCAGGATCACCGGAATGTCGCGGTCGATGTCATGGATCCGGGTCATGAGCGTGAGCCCATCCATGCCCGGCATGCGGAGATCGGTGATCACCACGCCGCCAAACCCACCGGTGATGCGTTCCAGCGCGGGCTGGGCGCTGGCATGGGGCTCGACCCGCAGCCCGGCCAGTTCCAGCGCCTGCGCGGTCGAGGCGCGCAGATCGGCATCATCATCGACCAGAAGCACCAGCGGCCCGGTCATTCGGCGGCCTCGGCTGTGGGGGCGGCTGCTTGCAGATCGAGGGTGAATTCGGCCCCGCCCTGCGGGTGATTGCGCACCGAGAGCGTGCCGCCGAAATCGCGCAGGATGTTGTAGCTGATCGACAGGCCGAGCCCGAGCCCCTTGCCGACTTCCTTGGTCGAGAAGAACGGATCGAAAATACGCGGCTGCAGCGCTTCGGGCACGCCGGGTCCATGGTCGCGCAGCGTGACGCGCACGCGCCCTGCCTCGGCGCTGGCCGTGAGTTGAAGCGCGCGCATCTCGCCCGCCTCCACTGCGTCAATCGCGTTGCTCAGCAGATTGACCAGCACTTGCTGCAGCCGCACTGGCCCCGCGATCACCTGCAGCCCCGGCGGGCCGAGATCGACTTCGAGCGTCACCCCGGTCTTGCGCAGCCGCCAGCCCAGAAGCTCCTGAGCTTCCTGCACGGCATCGGCAAGCGCGACCTCGCGCAATTGCTGATTGGGTTTGCGCGCGAAATTGCGCAAGTGGCGGCTGATGCGGCTGAGCCGGTCGATCATGTTCAGGATGCGGGAGATATTCTCTTGCGCGGCAGTCTGGCGGTCCTGCGCAAGCAGAAGCTGCGCGTTTTCGGCATAGTTGCGCGCTGCGCCCAGAGGCTGGTTGAATTCATGGCTGAGCGCTGCCGACATCTGCCCAAGCGCTGCCAGCTTGCCCGCTTGCACGAGTTCCGTCTGGGTCTTGCGCAGCTCTGCCTCGGCGGCGCGGCGCTCGGAGACCTCGCCCTGCAGCGCCGCATTGGCTGCGCGCAGCTCTGTCGTGCGGGCGATGACGCGGCGTTCGAGATCATCTTTCGCCGCTTGTTCCATTTCCAGCCGGAGCGCCAGTTGCCGCCGCCGCTGCCACAGGATCAGCGCGATCAGCGCCAGCGACCCTGCCGCGAGCAGTGCCAGCGCGACAAAGCCTGCCGCCTGCATCCGCGCCGCGCGAGTGGGCAGCAGGACCTGCACGGTCCAGCCCGCCTGCGGCATGAAGCTCTGGACGACCAGATATTCGCTTGCCACCGCGTCGCGCCCATGGCCCGACAGGAGCCGGAAGCCCGCGCGGTCGCTGCGGGTCTGAAAGTCTATCTCGCCAAGGGTGGCATCCGCGTAGCGCCGTGTCTCCATGCTGCGCGCGAGCCGGTCGGGCGTGAGCGCGCCGAAAGCGTGAAACAGCCAGTCGGGGCGGTTGGACAGGAAGATGATATCCTCGGGGTCGGTGACGATGATGCGCAGATCCTCCGACGCCCAGGCGCGTTCGAGATCATCGACATCAATCTTGATGACCATCACCCCGAGCCGCTGCCCGGCCACATCAATCGCCGCGCCGAAATAATAGCCGCGCTGGTTGGAGGTCGTGCCGAGCGCGTAGAATCGCCCGTGCCCCTCAGCCATCGCGTCGGAGAAATAGGGGCGGAAGGCGAAATTTCCGCCGATGAAACTATACGGCTTGTCGAAATTCGAGGCCGCCAGCGTCTCGCCATCGCGATACATCACATAAGCGTCCGACGCGCCCAGGAGCGTCGCCACATCGTGCAGGTAGGTATTCGCGGCCATGATCAGATCGGGGTCGCGCGGGGCCAGAAGCAGCGAGCGGATCGCGCGGTGATCCGCGAGCAGTTCCGGCAGGCGCTCGAAACGTTCCAGCTGGCCCTGAATGGTCGATTCGGCGAGATTGAGCGTGTTCTGCCCGCGATGGCTCAGCTCCTCAAAGCTGCGCGCGAGCGCGTGGCGATGGCCCAGCCATGAGGCCCCGGCGAGCACGATCAGCGCAAGCAGAGCTGCGAGCCAGCCAAGGCGCGTGCGGGACAGGGGGGCGGGCATCATCCCCGCAATCTGCACGGCAGGCATGGGCGCTGTCAAATGCCGCGCCGGGTCCGTGGCTCAGGCGTTGAACAGGAAATGCAGCACATCGCCGTCCTTGACCTCATAGCTCTTGCCCTCGACGCGGAATTTGCCCGCTTCCTTCGCGCCGGCCTCGCCGTTGCAGGCGATGTAATCCGCATAGGCGACCGTCTCGGCGCGGATGAAGCCGCGCTCGAAATCACCGTGGATGACCCCGGCGGCCTGCGGCGCGAGGGTGCCCACCGGGATGGTCCAGGCGCGGGCCTCCTTGGGGCCGACCGTGAAATAGGTCTGCAGGCCGAGAAGCTGGTAGCCTGCGCGGATCAGCCGGTCGAGGCCCGGCTCTTCCAGCCCCATCTCGGACAGGAACATCTCGGCTTCCTCGGCGTCAAGCTGGCTGATTTCCTCTTCGATCTGCGCGGAGATCACGACATGCGCGGCACCTTGTGCAGCCGCCATCTCGGCCACGCGCGCGGATTGCGCATTGCCGCTTCCGGCCGAGGCCTCCTCGACATTGCAGACATAGAGCACAGGTTTCGCCGTCAGCAGTTGCAGCATCCGCCAGCTTTTGCGTTCCTCGTCGCTGACGTCGACCGTGCGGGCGGGCCGCCCGGCTTCGAGTGCGGCCAGCGCGCGGCGCAGGAGCGCGTCTTGCTCCAGCGCTTCCTTGTCGCCGCCCCGCAGCTTGCGCGAGAGGTTCGCCAGCCGCCGCTCGATCGAGTCCATGTCGGCGATCATCAGCTCGGTCTCGATCGTTTCGGCATCGGCCACAGGATCAATGCGCCCTTCGACATGGGTCACATCATCGTCGACGAAGCAACGCAGCACATGGGCAATGGCATCAACCTCGCGGATATTGGCGAGAAACTGGTTGCCCAGACCCTCGCCCTTGGACGCGCCGCGCACCAGCCCTGCGATATCGACAAAGGTCATGCGCGTCGGGATCACCTCGCGCGATTTGCCGATCTCGGCCAACCGGGTCAGGCGTGCATCAGGCACGGCCACATCGCCCACATTCGGCTCGATGGTGCAGAAGGGGAAATTCGCGGCCTGCGCAGCGGCGGTGCGCGTGAGCGCATTGAACAGCGTCGATTTGCCGACATTCGGCAGCCCGACAATCCCCATCTTGAAGCCCATTCCGGCATCCTCTCAAACAAAGCCACTGGCCCGCGCTTTTAGGCGCAGCCCCGGCGCAAGACAAGGCAACAGCAGTTGATTCCGCCCGCGATTTCGCTCAAACCGGGCGCAAGTGACAGGGGGCAGGATCAGATGACCAGAATCGACCAGACTTTCGCGCGGCTCAGGGCCGAGGGCCGCAAGGCCTTTGTGTCCTATATCATGGGGGGCGATCCGGATCTCGAAAGCTCGCTCGCGGTGATGAAGGGGCTGCCGGGGGCCGGGGTGGATATCATCGAGCTGGGCGTGCCCTTCACCGATCCGATGGCGGATGGCCCGACAATCCAGTTGGCCGGGCAGCGCGCGCTCGAAGCCGGACAGACGCTCGTCAAGACGCTGGAGATGGTGCGCCGGTTTCGCGAGGGCGATGACAGCACGCCCATCGTGCTGATGGGCTATTACAACCCGATCTATGCGCATGGCGTCGAACGTTTCCTGACCGACGCCAAGGCCGCCGGGGTCGATGGGCTGATCGTCGTTGACCTGCCGCCCGAGGAAGACAGCGAGTTGTGCCTGCCCGCGCAGGCCGCCGGGCTCAATTTCATCCGGCTCGCCACGCCCACGACCGATGCCAAGCGCTTGCCGAAAGTGCTGCAGAACACGTCGGGCTTTGTCTATTATGTCTCGATCACCGGAATCACCGGCGCGGCGGCGGCACAGGCGCAGGATGTGGCCCCGGAAGTTGCGCGGATCAAGGCCGCGACGGATCTGCCTGTGATCGTGGGATTCGGCATCTCGACGCCCGAGACCGCAGAGGCGATTGCCAGTGTCGCGGATGGCTGTGTGGTGGGCTCGGCCATCGTCAAGCAAATCGCGGATGGCAAATCGCTTGAGGACACGCTGGCCTATGTGCGCAGCCTCGCTGACGGGGCGCATCGCGGCTGAAAACGCGAAACCGCGCCCGAGGGACGGGCGCGGTGTCATGAGGTCGGCTTACGGGTAGAAAAGGCTCAGAACCCGGCGGTCATCATCGGCGCGCTGCGCTCACCGAGCACGACGACCCACCACAATTTGCCATTCTCGTCCTGATGCCAGGCGACACCGGCTTCATTCGCGCGGCGGTCGAGGATCACTTGCCGCGTTTCCGGCTCGACCATCCAGGCATTGACGGTTTCCACCTCGGTCTCGAAGGTCTCCGAGATCAGCTCGCCCACGAAGGTGCCGCGATAGCCCGCGCGCTGGGTGCGCTGCATCGGGCTGGAGCCGTCCGAGCCCCAATGCCAGGGGCGGCTCTGAAAGGACATGTCCTGCGCATGGGTCGCCGCGGCACTGGCGAGTTCGGCATTGGGCTGCAAGGGGCCGACACCGTTCTGGGCGCGCATCGTGTTGAGCCCCTCCATCACGCGCTGGCGCACCCGCGGCGCGTCAGCGGGGTTGATTCGCACGACGACCGGAAGGGGCCGCCCATCGGCTCCGAGTGGGATTTGCGCGGGGGCCGTCGTTTCGCAGGCCGCAAGCGCCAGAACGGAGACCAGAAGGAATGCGAAGGGACGGATCATGTATCCAACTTTCTGTTAACTGCTGGCTGCTTAGCGACTCCGCGCAAGTGATTCAAATACAACAGAGCGTGAATACGCGAATATGCGGGCAAAGCGTGATACTCCTGCACCTGTTAAGAAGGCAAGGACGCGTCGATGCGCGCAAACGCGCCCTGAGTGACGGAAAAATCGACGGCAGTGACTGTGGCGTAAAACTGTTGCGAATTTGACGACACCTGATGAAGTTGCAACAGTTTGGGCAAACAAGGCGTTGCAACCTGCGTGGGAACATGTTTGAGAAAGCAGACGACATATCGTCTTGGGAGCCGGATGCACTGACTGATACCGGCGCGTACTGGAGGTTACTATGAAGAAAATCGCACTTGCAGCTGCCCTGTCTGTCGCGGCCACCTCGGCATTCGCCGGTGGTCACAGCAAGATGGGCAAGTACTCTGAGCCGGTCATCGAGCCCGCAGTGGTCGTTGAAGAAACCCGCGCAACGTCGGGTGGTATCATTGTTCCGATCATGCTGCTCTTGGTCGTTGCTGCGGCTGTTGCTGCGCGCTAAGCGCACCACGCCTCAGGCAATCAAAGAAGGGTGACAGGATTTCCTGTCACCCTTTTTTTGCGATTCGACGGGTTTGAGCGGACGGAGGCCTGCGCGCGCCTCAGGCGCGCGTGGCCCAGCCGTGCAGATTCTCTTCGATCACCGCGCAGAGCGCTTCGATATGGAGCGCATCGTCGTTCAGGCAGGGAATATAGGTGAATTGCTCGCCCCCGGCCTCTTCGAAGCTCTCGCGAATCTCTTCGTTGATTTCTTCCAGCGTCTCGATGCAATCGGCAGAAAACGCAGGCGCGACTATGGCGAGGCGCTTGATGCCCTGCCGCGCCAGATCGGCGACGTGATCGACCGTGTAGGGGCGCAGCCATTCCTCACTGCCAAAGACTGACTGGAATGTCGTCTGCACCGCTTCTTCCGGCCAGCCGAGCGCTTCTCGCAGCAGGCGCGTGGTTTTCTGGCACTGGCAATGATAGGGGTCGCCCTCCATCAGGTAGCGCTTGGGCATGCCGTGATAGGAGGTCACCAGCACTTCGGGCTTGTCTTCCATCGCGTCATAGGCGCGCTGCACGGATGTTGTCAGCGCCTTGATATAGGCGGGGTGGTCGAAATAGGGCGCGACTGTGCGCACTGTCGGCTGCCATTTCTGTTCCATCATGGCACGGAAGAACTGATCGCACGCCGTGGCCGAGGTCGCACCGGCATAATGGGGGTAGAGCGGGAAGAAGAGGACTTTCTCGCATCCCGCCTTGACCATCTCATCGACTTTGGATTTCGTCGAAGGGTTGCCATAGCGCATGCAGAAATCGACCATCACATCGCCGCCAAAACGGTCGCTGATCGTCTCGGCAACCTTCGCGGTCTGGTCCTTGGTGATGGTCAGGAGCGGGCTTTCGCCCTTTTCGTGGTTCCAGATGGATTTGTAATTGGCCCCCGAGGTGAAGGGCCGTTTGGTCAGGATCACCAGTTGCAAAAGCGGTTGCCAGAGCCAGGCCGAGTAATCGACCACGCGTTTGTCAGACAGAAATTCGTTCAGATAACGCCGCATCGACCAATAATCATAATTGTCCGGCGTGCCGAGATTCGCCAGAAGAATACCGATTTTCGCTTGCGGCACCGGCGGGTGATCCGCATCGGCATGGGCGAGGCGACCTTCGCCGGGCTGGTGCATATGGACGGGGCAGCGCGCGGCGGGCGATGTTTGCTCTGCGTCAAGCATGGCTGTATCCTTCATGAAATCGACCTCGGCACTGTTGCGGATTGCCCTGTCATGTAACGGGTTTGAAGCTGGATTCAATCTTTGTCCGGGATTTTAACCGTATCGGGAAGCGGGTTTTCCTCTGTCCCTAGCGCATCCGCGAGCCGCATTTTGGCCGAACCGGGGCGCAAGGGGCGCGGCTGGCTCTCGGCGGGCGCCCAGCCTGTCAGGAAGATCAGGTCAAACCGCGCCGTGAGATGGCCCGCGCTGTCGGAAAAATGCGCGGCATAGAGTTCCGCCGCGCGCCGGAAGAGCCCGCGCGGCGCGAAGCTGCGGCGACGTGACGCAAGGGCGTTCTGTTCCCCCATGGCGCGCAGATCGCGATAGAGCGAGTCGATCTGACGATAGGCGACGCGCTGGCTGGTTACATCGGCCACTGGAAGCGCGAATCCCGCGCGTTGCAAGAGCCCGCCCATATCGCGAAGCTCCCCCATCGGCAGGATGCGGGGGCTGAGCCCGCCCGTGATCTCGCTTTCCGCCTGTGCGAGCGCTGCGCGCAGTTCCGCCAGGGTCTGCCCGCCGGGCATCACGGCGAGAAACAGACCGTCGGGTCGCAAGGCCCGGCGGGCCTGCACCATCTGCCCGACCGGGTCCGAGGCCCAGTGCAGCGCCATGGCATGAAGGATCAGATCATGCGCGCCTTGCTCCAGATCGAGCACAGGCTCGTCCACGATCACGCGCGCAGCGGGCAGGAAATCCCCCCAGACCTGCGGCAAACCACAGATCACGGCGGGCGCTGTAAACCTTCTGTTAACCTCGTTGAGCCTTAAGTGAAGCTCATCGCGGGCGAGCGCGTGCAGGAACAGATCGCCGCTGGCGCGCACGCGCGCGCGGTTTCGCTGCAGGGCAGGGCGGTCGGTGAGTTCGGCGGGTGTCATCGTCATGATGCGTGTCTATGTAGGAGTGTCGGGGAAAATGCAAAACCTGCGTGACAGCGTGATCGCGACCGGACGCGCGGCGGCGCGTGCTGCGGTCCGGGCTGTCTATCCGCCGCAATGCATGTGTTGCGAGACGCTGGTCACCGAGGAGGGCGCGCTCTGCCCGTCCTGCTGGCCCAAAATGCCGTTCATCTTCGGCCTGTGCTGCGACAGTTGCGGCCTGCCGCTGCCGGGGCTCGATGATGGGGCGCCTGTGCAATGCGACGAATGCCTGACCCTCGCGCGCCCATGGGAGCAGGGCCGCGCAGTGATGCTTTATGGTGACAAGGCGCGTCAGATCCTGCTGGGGCTGAAATATCATGACAGGCTCGACCATGTGCGCCCGGCGGGGCGCTGGATGGCGCGCCACGCCGCCCCGATGCTGGTGCCCGATATGCTGGTGGCCCCGGTGCCGCTGCATTGGCTGCGTTTCCTGAAACGGCGCTACAATCAGGCGGCTGTGCTGAGCACGGCGCTCGCGCGCGAACTCAAGCTGGAGCATTGCCCCGACCTGCTCATTCGCACGCGGCACACGGGCACGCAGGACGGGCGCGGGCGCGAGGGGCGGTTCAACAACATGGCCGATGCTTTCGCGCCCCATCCCCGGCGCGCGTCGCGGTTGGTCGGGCGGCATATCCTGTTGGTGGATGATGTGATGACCGCAGGCGCGACTTTCGCAGCGGCAACTGACACTTGTCTCGCCCATGGCGCGGCCTCTGTGAGAGTCATCGCAATTGCGCGCGTTGCAAGAGCGCAATGATGCTCTATAGTGTCGCGCAAGTTTCCGTGCACGAAGGTCCGACATGCAACCGATTGAAATATATACATCACCGCTTTGCGGTTTTTGCCACGCGGCCAAGCGGTTGCTGACGGCCAAAGGGGCGAGTTTCACCGAGATTGACCTGTCGCGCCAGCCCGACCGCCGTGCCGAAATGGTCCGCCGCGCAGAAGGCGGGCGCACTGTGCCGCAGATTTTCATCGGCGATATTCATGTGGGCGGCTGCGATGAATTGCACGCTCTGGACCGGGCCGGAAAGCTCGACCCGCTGTTGAAAGGGTGAGCCGGATGTCGCTGACTGCTGCGCTGATCCAGATGACCTCCAGTGACGACCCGGCGGCGAATCTCGCGCAGACCTGCCGCTATCTCGAAGAGGCTGCGGCGAAGGGGGCGCAGATTGCGCTCACGCCGGAAATCACCAATTGCGTGTCCTTCAGCCGGGCGCTTCAGGAGCGCGTGCTGCATCATGAAGCGGAGGAACCGACCCTGGCCGGGCTGCGCGAGGCGGCCCAACGGATTGGGATCTGGGTGCTGATCGGCTCACTGGCGCTCAAGACCGATGATCCTGAGGGGCGGTTTGCGAATCGCTCCTTCCTGATCGACCCCGAAGGCGGCATCTTCGCGCGCTACGACAAGATCCATATGTTCGATGTGCAGGTCTCCGAGTCTGAAACCTATCGCGAATCAGCAGGTTTTCGTCCCGGCGCGCAGGCCGTCGTCGCACAAACGCCGCTCGCCTCTTTCGGGATGAGCATTTGCTATGATCTGCGTTTCGCGCATCTCTTTCGCAGTCTCGCCAAAGCCGGGGCCGAGATCCTGACGATCCCTGCCGCATTCAGCCCCGTGACGGGCGTGGCGCATTGGCAAAGCCTGTTGCGGACCCGCGCGATCGAGACCGGCTGCTACGTGCTGGCCCCTGCGCAGAGCGGGCGGCACCCGGCAAGCGAGGGGCGCGCACGCGCCACCTACGGGCATTCGATGGCGGTGTCGCCCTGGGGCGAGGTGCTTTTGGACATGGGCACCGAGCCGGGCGTCGGGCTCGTCCATCTGGATCTGGCGCAGGTTGCCGATGTGCGCAACCGCGTGCCGGCGCTGTTTCACGACCGCGCTTTCGAGACATCCGTGATTTCCAGCCCACAGGTCGGGTCATGACCCATCAGCGCAGCGATCTGGCCAATGCCCTGTTCAGCGAATTGCTGATGGCGGATCAGCTCGTGCGCAACCGGCTGTCGAAAGTCCTGCCCAATTCGATGGAATTGTCGCATTTCGGGGTGCTCAATCTGCTCGTGCGGCAGCAAAGCGAGCTGAGCCCGGCGCAACTGGCCCATGCCTTTCACGTGACACGCGGGGCCATGACCAACACGCTCAACAAGCTCGAATGGGCAGGCTATGTGCATATCCGCCCGGATTGGGAGGATGCGCGTCGCAAGATGGTCGCGATCAGCCCCGCCGGGCGTGCGGCGCGCGATGCCGCACTTGCCGCGATCTCGCCCTTGCTCGATCATGCTGTCAGCCAGCTTGGCGAAGAGCGCGTGCGTCACACGATCCCCGTCCTGCGCGCGTTGCGTCAGCAGATGGTCGATGGTGAAGGGCCGCAGGCGGGCTCAGTCGTGACGCAGGCGCGCCGCTGATTCGTGGATCGCCTTGTACTGTCCGCCCGCGCGATGCACCCAGAGATAGGAGGGCAGGACAGAGTGCATCGGTGTCGGCACAATGCCCAGTTCGGCGAAGCCGCGCGCATCCGGGGCCACCACATTGTCTTTCGCCAGATTGCGCACCTGATCGCGGGTCAGCGGCGCATTCGGCATGAGCCCCATCACACTGCCCATCAGGGCAGCGATGGGGAAGGGGATGTTGAGAAGCCCACGGCGGCGGCGGATTTCCTGCAGCATGCGCTTCATCAGTGCGCGGAACGTTGCGACCTCGGGGCCGCCGAGTTCATAGATGCCCGGCGCAACCTCCTCGGTGAGCGCTTTCACAGCCGCCTGCGCGACATCATCGACAAAGACCGGCTGGAATTTCGTATCGGCCCCCACCACAGGCAAGACGGGCGCAAACCGTGACATCGCCGCGAAGCGATTGAAGAACTGATCTTCATTCCCGAAGACAATGGAGGGGCGCAGGATCACCGCATTCGGCATATGCTCGCGCACCAGTGCTTCGCCCTGCGCCTTGCTGCGCTGATAGGCGCTGTCGGACCCGGCATCAGCGCCGATGGCCGAGATCTGCACAAGCTTCTCGATCCCCAACTCGGCTGCGATCCGCGCCACGCGGCCCGCCCCGGTCGCCTGCACCGCGTCAAACTTGTTCTTGCCCGATTCCGCGAGAATCCCCACGCAATTCACGACAGCATCGGCGCCCGTCAGCACGGCCCGCACCGAGGCGTCATCGCGGATGTTGCAGAAGACCGGCTCGACCTGCCCGACGACGCCGTAGGGTTTGACATGCAAGGCTTCGTTCGGACGACGCACTGCCACACGCACCCGCCACCCGGCCTGAGCCATGCGCCGCGCGATGTAGCGGCCGATGAACCCTGAGCCGCCGATAATGGTGACGAGTTGCGACATCCGAAGTCTCCGCTTGCCTGATCACGCCATAAATAGAGCCCGGCGGCGGAATTCACAAGATGTCTGCGGATTTCGTGCCGTTGGTCCATTTTCATCGCGACGGGCCGTTGACACCGCGCGCGGTGCAGCGTAATTGGCGCTCACGCAACCTGCCCAGGTGGCGGAATTGGTAGACGCGCTAGCTTCAGGTGCTAGTACTCGCAAGGGTGTGGAGGTTCGAGTCCTCTCCTGGGCACCATGTTTTTCAGGCAAGTTGTTGAACTTTCTGAAAAACAAGCTGGGCGGGTTGCGCCCATCTTTCCAGATTGTCGCGCGTTTGCGATTGGTTTGAATGCGCTCATGGTCACGCCGGAGCGTTCAGCGTGAACAACGTCGCGCCTGCATTTCGTCGTCGTCTGCAAGTGAATACGACCGACCCGCAAGGCCGGATGGCAGGTGCCATCGCGCGCGTACCAGACCTCTCGGTGACAGGCTCGCCCCAGTTGCTTGCATGGAGCTGAAAAGCTGGGCAGAGCGCTGTTCTGATTGCGCAGGCGTGGCACAGTCGGAGCGCGATCAATTTCGGTTTTCTGAAAAATTGGCGCAGGATCGCCACATGTCGCGATAACTGAGCGACGGCGTTCCTCGCAGCCATCGCACGTGTCGCAACCGTGGTGTTCTGGCTCTGAACAACAAAATGTCTGGAGCCTGCGCCTTATGCGACGCTCAAACGCTCTTTCATCAACGCGCGCGGCCGCCTGCCGATCGCTTCAAAGCCACAATATCAGGAATTTCGACCGGAAACATGGTGCCCCAAGACGGACTCGAACCGCCGACCACCTATTTACGAAACAGGTGCTCTACCAACTGAGCTATTGGGGCTCGGTGCCGTCTCTAAACGACGGCGAAGCTCGGTGCAACATCAATTCCGCGCATAGAGAACCTATGGACACAAGGCAGATCTCAGACCTGACTGCGATGATCTCGGATCGCTATCGCGGGCTCTTGTCGATGTGAGGCAGCTGAAAGGGTGCGCGGCTTGTCCTGTGATCCGCATGCTATCGCGGAATGTGACATTGCTGAGTACCGCCCAACCGTTCTGCGAACAAACGCCTCGCGATGTCGGTGTTGCATTGGTTCCGCGCTTGGTGCCAGCTCGGCGGAGCGTTGCCAGCCAAATGTCGCTTCCCCATCGCAGGGAGCGTGAGGCGTTCCCGGCTTGCCTTTGCTGGCACGGCGCGGACACAGCGCCTGTGACGCGGCCCGGTTTGTCAGGGGGGCGCGAGGTCACGCGCGCGACGGAAGACCCGCTGCCGGGTGCTCGTCTCTCGCCGCGATATCCGCTTTGGGCGCATGCTTGTATTCCAGCAAGACCCCGGAGACATCATCATCAAAATCTTCCTTCCCTGCCCATTCGGTCAATTCCCATTTCAGAGCGTCGAGGAATTGGGCGCCTTGGGCATTGACATGTTTCTCAAGCGCTTTTGTCAGCCCGCCCTCACCATATTCCACGCCCTTTGGGTTTTCGCATTCTGTGATTCCATCCGTGTAGAGGAACAGACGGTCACCGGGTTCGAGTTCCGTTTCGAATGTCGTGTATTGCGCATGCGGGATAAGTCCGATGGGCAATCCACCCTGACCGAGAAACTCGATACGCCCATCGGCGCGTTGCAGCGTGGGGTGGGGATGGCCGGCCTGCACGATCCGCACCTTGCCGGATGCCAGATTGCAATCGGCATAGGCGATGGTCAGATACGTCTCAGTCTCAAACTCATCGAGCATGAGGTCATTGATCCTGCCTGCCACGACATGCGGCGGAAGCGGCACCGAGTCGCCGGTTTGTGGATCGAGCGACAAGGCAATGTTCTGGCTTGTATCCCCGCTTGAGAAGAGGCCGGCGATGCGTGCGCCCAGCATCGCCGCGGCCACGCCATGGCCGGAGACGTCGATGGAATAGACGCCGATGCGGGTCTCGTTGATCGTGAAGGCACCGACCATGTCGCCACCGACATGGCCTGAGGATTGCAGCAGCAGCGAGAGTTGCGTGCCGTCGAAATCATGGCGCCGTTTGCGGATCAGGGATTGCTGAAGGCGGCGCGCTTCGAGGAGGTCGCGGTCGACCGCGTCATAGAGTTTTTGCAGTTCCTCCAGTGCCGCGCGCAATTCCTCATTGTGCTGCACGGCGCGCGCCTCGGCCTCGCGCGCTTTTTCACGTGCGGCGTGCAGCGCCGTCACATCGACGCGCAGGCTGACCCGCCCGCAATCGGCGGTTTCGCGTTCCACGATCTGAAGCATGCGCCCGTCAGCGAGTTGCTGACGTGTCCGGCCCTGGGCGCGATGCGCGCTCAATCGTTCACGCAACCATTCCTCTTCGCGTCCAATGGCCGCCGGATACTGACCGCGTGCGATCCCGTAACGCAGAATATCCTCATGGCGCGCGCCCTCGACCAGAGCAGGACCGCTGAGTGCGTAAAGCTCGCGATAGCGGCTGTTTGCGAGCACCAGACGATCCTCGGCGTCGTAATAGATGAACCCGTCATCGAGCGCCTCCACCGCCGCTTCGAGCTGCGCCCGCGCTTTGCGGACTTCGCGTTCCTTGGCCAGCAGGCGTTCGCCCGCAGTGATTCGTGCGCGCAGTTCAGACGGGGCCACGGGCTTCGAGAGAAAATCATCCGCCCCCACATTGAGCCCGCGCGCGACTGCGTCTTTCTCGTTTTTTGAGGTCAACAGGATGAAATAGCTGTAATTTTCCTGCGGCAATGCCCGCAGCGCCTTGCACAGTTCCAGACCATCCATGCCCGGCATGATCCAGTCCGACAGAATCAGATCGAATTCGACAGTCCGGCAAAGAGCCAGAGCGTCCTGGCCTGACGCGGCTTCGTGGATGTCATATCCCCATTGTTTCAGATGCCGTGCAAAAATCAGCCGCTGCGCACGGCTGTCATCCACGATCAGCACGCGTTTTGACTGCGCAGCATCGTGGTTGGAGGCCAGTTCGGACTGCTGCTCTTGCGCCACGTCACATCACCCATCTCTAACTCTGTCTGGGCCCAGTATGACGCGAGCGGTTTAAATTCCTGTGAAAGCGTAAAATTCGCGGTTTTTTTGGTTTGGGCGCTAAGTAATGGTTAGTGCGACACGACTAGTCTGAACCTCGACACAACAAATGGGTTGACCATGATCAATTGGGCGCGTGTTGCGGAACTTTACACCGATTTCGGCGAAGATGGGTTTTCCGAAGTCGTGGATGTCTTTCTTGAGGAAATGGTCGAAGGTCTCGACAGACTGGCCAGTGCCTCTGAGCACAAGGCTCTTGAAGCCGAGTTTCATTTTCTGAAAGGGGCCGCATTGAATGTCGGTTTTGACGACATTTCAAGGATTTGTGCCGAGGGAGAGGCGCTGGCCTCAAGGGGCATGCCGAGTGATGCGTGCAAGGCGCAACTGCTTGAATTGTTGCCGCAGACCTGTGACGCTTTCGCGCGGGACTGGCGTTTGAAGATGACGGCAGAAGTCTGACCACTGGTTGCAGGCGGTCAGATGACGAAGCCCGCGATCACGTCGTCATCCGTGATATCCGTGAAGGTAAACCCGGCCTCTTGCATGCGTTCGAACAGGCCGTGGAAATTATCGGGCGCGGAGGTCTCGATCCCGATCAGCACGGTGCCGAAATTCCGCGCAGTTTTCTTGAGATATTCGAACCGTGCGATGTCATCCTCGGGCCCCAGAATGCCCAGAAAATCCCGCAGGGCGCCGGGCCGCTGGGGCAGGCGCAGCATCAGGTATTTCTTGAGCCCCTGATAGCGCATCGCGCGTTCCTTGACCTCGGGCAAGCGCTCGAAATCGAAATTCCCGCCTGAGGTCAGGCAGACCACGGTCTTGCCTCTGATCGCGTTGCGCAATTGCGGCAAGACATCAATCGAGAGCGCCCCGGCGGGCTCCAGCACGATCCCCTCGATATTGAGCATCTGCAACATGGTCACACAGATCCGATTTTCCGGCGCGACAAGCAGATCATCGGTCCGGGTCTCGCGCAAGGCCGCGAAGGTCCGCGCGCCCATTCGCGCGACAGAGGCCCCGTCGACAAAGCTGTCGATCCTATCAAGCGTCACTGGCCCCCCCGCCATCAGCGCCGCGCGGAAACTCGCGCCGCCTTCGGGCTCGACAAAGCGCAGTTCCGTGCGCGCCCGCTGCGCCCGCAAATATTGCGCCACGCCTGCGCTGAGGCCGCCGCCCCCGACCGGCAGGATAACCATATCGGGCGCGTGCCCAAGCTGCGCCAGCATCTCCACCGCGACGCTGGCCTGACCTTCGATCACATCCGCATCGTCGAAAGGCGACAGGAAATGCGCGCCCTCATGGGCGCAAAACGCCTGCGCGGCCTGCAAGGACTGGTCGAAAATATCGCCAACAAGCCTGATCTCGACCTGATCGCCGCCAAAACTGCGGGTTTTCAGGATTTTCTGCTGCGGTGTCGTCACCGGCATGAAAATCGTGCCCTGCACTCCGAAATGGCGACAGGCAAACGCCACTCCTTGGGCATGATTGCCAGCACTGGCACAGACGAATTTGCGCCCCTCCGGCACGAGCGCCAGCCGTTTGCGCATCGCATTGACCGCACCGCGGATCTTGTAGCTGCGCACCGGGCTCAGATCCTCGCGTTTGAGCCAGATCTCCGCACCGAAGCGCTCCGACAGATGATCATTGCGCAAAAGCGGCGTCGGGGGGAACAGGGCGCGCAGGGCCTCGGTCGCTGCCCTTGCCCCAGTGGCGAAATCACTCATGTCGCGCCCCCGGCCTCTAGCTTCGCGCGGATCGCCTCGGGCATCGGGGCCGCGCGCCGCGTGGCGGGGTCAAACACCACTTCGACCACCTCATAGCCCGCGTGCTCGACGCCGGTCTCGGCATGGAGCATCCGCAAATCCAAGGTGCAGCTTTTGGTGCCGATCCGCGCCACTTGCCCGGTGATCACGATCAGATCGCCTGCGTTCAGCTCACGCATGAAGCGCGTCGTGGCCTGCGCGCTCACCATATGCACGCCATGATCGCTGAGCATCGAGGCATAGGCGATCCCCAGCCGCGTCCACATGTGATAGACCGCATCATCAAAAAACGGCGCGTAATGGCGCACATTCATATGGCCGAAATGGTCCTCATGCCAGGGGTGGATCACCCCGCGCAGCACTTCGAGCGGCTCTGTCATCGCGTCTGTCCTTTGCGACCTCGCCCCAGCCATAACATATCTGCGTCCCGCGCAAAGCCCCGCAGCCCTTGCGAAGGGGGCCGCAAGCCAATAGACGGTTGCGCAACGGTCCATGCTTGCAACGGAGTGCCCATGTCCGCGCCCAAAACCGCCCCCAAGAAAGTCGTCCTCGCCTATTCCGGGGGGCTCGACACCTCGATCATCCTAAAATGGCTCAAGACCGAATATGACTGCGAAGTCGTGACCTTCACCGCCGATCTGGGGCAGGGCGAGGAGCTGGAACCCGCCCGCGCCAAGGCCGAATTGCTGGGCGTCGCGCCGGAAAACATCTTCATCGAGGATCTGCGCGAAGAATTCGTGCGCGATTTCGTCTTCCCGATGTTCCGCGCGAATGCGGTCTATGAAGGGCTCTACCTGCTCGGCACCTCCATCGCGCGGCCCTTGATTTCCAAACGTCTGGTCGAGATCGCCGAGATGACCGGCGCCGATGCTGTGGCGCATGGCGCGACCGGCAAGGGCAATGATCAGGTGCGGTTTGAACTCTCCGCCTATGCGCTCAATCCCGAGATCAAGGTGATCGCGCCCTGGCGCGAATGGGATCTGAGCTCGCGCACCAAGCTTCTCGAATTTGCCGAGACCCATCAGATCCCCATCGCCAAGGACAAGCGCGGAGAAGCGCCGTTCTCGGTCGATGCGAACCTCCTGCACACCTCATCCGAGGGCAAGGTGCTCGAAGACCCGGCTGATGATGCGCCCGACTATGTCTTCCAGCGCACGGTCCATCCCGAAGACGCGCCGGATCAACCCGAGATCATCGAGATCACCTTTGATCAAGGCGATGCCGTGGCGATCAATGGCGTGGTGATGACGCCAGCAACGATCCTGACCATGCTCAATGATTACGGGCGCAAGCACGGGATCGGGCGGCTTGATTTCGTCGAAAACCGCTTTGTGGGCATGAAATCGCGCGGCATCTATGAGACACCGGGCGGCACGATCCTTCTGGAAGCCCATCGCGGCATCGAACAGATCACGCTCGACAGTGGCGCGGGGCATCTGAAAGACAGCCTCATGCCGCGCTATGCCGAACTCATCTATAACGGCTTCTGGTTCTCGCCTGAACGCGAGATGCTGCAGGCGCTGATCGACAAATCGCAGGAGCACGTGACCGGAACCGTGCGGCTCAAGCTCTACAAGGGCCATGTGCGCACCATCGGGCGCTGGTCCGATTACAGCCTCTATTCCGAAGCCCATGTCACTTTCGAGGATGATGCCGGTGCCTATGACCAGAAGGACGCCGCAGGCTTCATCCAGCTCAACGCGCTGCGCCTGAAGCTGCTGGCCGCCCGCAACCGCCGCGTCAAGACCTGACGCGCTGGCATTTTCTTGCCGCAAATACTCCCGCCGGAGGCGTATGGCGCCCCCGGCACAGCGCTACAGGAAGGGCCCGCCATGACCAAACCCGTTGTTCTGTGCATCCTTGATGGCTGGGGGCTCTCCACGCAAACCCAAGGCAATGCGGTCGCACAGGCGGCCACGCCCAATTTCGACCGCGTGATGCGCGACTGCCCGACCGCCACGCTCATCACCCATGGCCCCGATGTCGGCCTGCCGACAGGGCAGATGGGCAATTCCGAGGTCGGCCATACCAATATCGGCGCGGGCCGGGTGGTCGCGATGGATCTCGGCCAGATCGACCTCGCAATCGAGGACGGCTCCTTTGCCAAGGCCCCGGCGCTTCTGTCCTTCGCGGAAAAGCTCAAGGCGTCCAAAGGAACAGCGCATCTCTTCTCGGTGGTCTCCGATGGCGGTGTCCATGGCCATCTCGCGCATCTGCAAGCCACGATTGCGGCGCTCGGTGCCCAGGGCGTGCCGGTGGTGATCCATGCGATCACCGACGGGCGCGACGTTGCGCCGAAATCCGCTGCGGGCTTCCTGCGCGACCTTGCCCCGGAGTTGCGCGACGGCATGCGCATCGGCACAGTGATCGGGCGCTATTGGGCGATGGACCGCGACAATCGCTGGGAACGCGTGGCGCGCGCCTATGCTGCGATGGTCCGGGGCGAGGGCGCGCGTGCGGCCAGCGCTGAAGAAGCCGTGGCCGCAGCGTATGCGCGTGGCGAAACCGATGAATTCATCGCGCCCACCGTGCTCGATGGTTATGGCGGCGTGAAGCCCGGAGACGGGCTCTTCTGCCTCAATTTCCGCGCTGACCGCGCGCGCGAAATTCTTGCCGCTCTCGCTGCGCCCAGTTTCAACGGCTTCGACCGGGGCAAGGCCCCGGACTGGTCCGCGCGGCTCGGGATGGTCGAATATTCCGATGCGCATAACGCTTTCATGGCCACGGTCTTTCCCAAACGCGCGATCACCAACACGCTGGGGGCCTGGGTCGCGGCCCATGGGTTGCGCCAGTTCCGCCTCGCCGAGACCGAGAAATATCCCCATGTGACCTTTTTCTTAAATGGCGGCAGGGAAGACCCCGAGCGGGGCGAAGAGCGCCACATGGCCCCCAGCCCGAAAGTGGCGACCTATGATCTGCAGCCCGAAATGGCTGCGCCCGAGGTTGGCGCGAAACTCGTCGAGGCCATCGGCGCGGGCTATGATCTGATCGTGGTCAATTTCGCCAATCCCGATATGGTCGGCCATACCGGCGATCTGGCCGCGGCCTGCCGCGCGGTCGAAGCTGTCGATCAGGAACTGGGCCGCGCGTTCGAGGCGCTGGAGGCGGCAGGCGGGGCGATGCTTCTGACAGCTGATCACGGCAATTGCGAAATGATGATCGACCCGCAGACCGGAGGGCCGCACACGGCGCATACGCTCAACCCGGTGCCGATCGTGATGCTCGGGCGGCCACCGGGCGCGCGGCTGCGCGACGGTCGGCTGGCCGATGTGGCGCCCACGCTGCTGGAGCTGATGGGGCTGACCCCGCCTGACGAGATGACAGGCGCCAGCCTGATCGAGCCATGATGCGCCGCGCGCTCGCCTGCGCTGTTGCGCTGGTCTGGGCATGGCCCCTCTGGGCCGACCCGGCAGAGCGCGCATTGAGCGCGGCCCGCGCCCTGGAAAGCGCGACGCAGGCGATGCAGGCGGCGCAGGGCGCGCGTGACCAGATTGATGCATTGAGCCAGACGATCCTCGCCTATGAAGACGGCATGATCGGCCTGCGCGATGGTCTGCGTGATGCACAACTGCGGGAGGCGGCGCTGATGCGGCAATTCACCTCTGACAGCGAAACAATGGTGCGGCTCCTGAGCCTGTTGATGGCGACCGAGCGCGTCGATGCCAATCTGGCGCTGGTCCATCCGCAGGGCGCGCTGGCGACGGCGCGCGCGGGCATGCTCCTGGGCGATGTTGCAACCCCGCTGGTGCGCGATGTGGCCGAGCTGCGCGACGCGCTTGACGATCTGCGCGCGCTGCGCCGGGCGCGGCAATTCGGCTATCTCGCGCTTGAACAGGGTCTGGCGGCGGCGCAGGATGCGCGTGTGGCGCTGGCGCAGGCGGTTTCGGATCGCGGCCCGTTGCCGAGACGGCTGGTCGATGATCCCGATCAGCTGGCCATGCTTGCGCTGACGGCAGAAACGCTCGATGATTTCGCGCAGGAATTGCGCCAGAGCGCGACAAGTGGCGATGCGCAAGGCGCGGTGCGTTTCGCCTCTGCGCGCGGCAATCTGGAACTGCCTGTGCGCGCGACGGTGCTGCATCGGTTCAACCAGCCTGATGCGGCGGGCATCGTGCGGCAAGGGCTGGTGCTGGCGACAACGCCCGAAGCGTTGGTGACGGCGCCATGGTCGGGCACGGTGCGCTATGCCGGGCCATTGGCAGGGCAGGGGGATGTGGTCATCTTGGAGCCCGATGACGCGATGTTGATGGTGCTGGTCGGGCTTGGGGAGCTGCTGGTGAGCACAGGCGAGATCGTGTCGCTGGGCGCGCCTCTGGGCAGCATGCCAGCCGCCGCGCCTGCCGCGGGCAGCACTGGCATACGCACCCAAACACTCTATTTTGAGTTACGTGAGAACACAAACCCCATTGACCCAGAGCCATGGTTCGCTTTGAGTGGGGGGCAATGACAGGGGTCGCGGCCGGCGAAACAGCCCGACGACGCCCACGAGAATAGGATGACCTGATGCAAAAATTCGTGATGGCAGGGATAGCGGGTGTCATGGGAGGGGCCGTGATCGCCACGCAACTCGCCGGTCCGCTTCTCGCCGAGGAACGCGCAAACACGACCGCCGTCTACGAGCAGCTTGATCTCTTCGGAAATGTCTTCGAGCGCATCCGCAGCGGCTATGTCGATGAAGTCGATACGGCAAAGCTGATCGAAGCGGCGATCAACGGGATGCTGATGTCGCTCGATCCGCATTCGGGGTTCATGCCGCCGGATGACTTCGACGATATGCGCACCCAGACGCGCGGCTCCTTCGGCGGGCTCGGAATCGAGGTCACGCAGGAAGACGGGTTCATCAAAGTCGTCACGCCCATGGATGGCACGCCCGCCGACAAGGCCGGGGTCGAGCCGGGGGACACGATCACCCATGTTGACGGGGAATCCGTTCTGGGCCTCACGCTCAGTCAGGCGGTGGACATGATGCGCGGGCCTGTCGGCTCCGAGATCATCATCACGGTTGTGCGCGAGGGCGCGTCCGAGCCTTTCGATCTGTCGATCATTCGCGACACGATCCGCCTGCAGGCTGTGCGCGTGCGCGTCGAGGATGATATCGTCGTGTTGCGGCTGACGACCTTCAACGAACAGACCTTCCCCAATCTGCGCGATGGGTTGCGTGATGCCATCGAGGATCTGGGCGGCATCGACAATCTGGGCGGCGTCGTCCTTGACATGCGCAACAATCCCGGCGGGCTTCTGACGCAGGCGATCCGCGTCTCGGACGCGTTTCTGGAACAGGGCGAAATCGTCTCGACCCGCGGGCGTGGCGAAGATGCAGGCGAGCGCTTCAATGCGCAATCGGGCGATCTGATCGAGGGGCGTCCGATGGTGGTGCTGATCAATGGCGGCTCGGCCTCGGCCTCGGAAATCGTGGCAGGTGCGTTGCAGGATCATCGCCGCGCGATTGTCGTGGGCACGCGCAGTTTCGGCAAGGGTTCGGTGCAGACCGTGATGCCGCTGGGCGGTGACGGGGCGATCCGGCTGACCACCTCGCTCTATTACACGCCGTCCGGGCGCTCGATCCAGGCGCTGGGTGTTTCGCCCGATATCGTGGTCGAACAGCCCCGCCGTCAGCCAGTGGTCGAGGAAGAGGAAAACGGCACTGCGCCGCGCACCCGGTCGGAAAATGATCTGCGCGGGCGGCTCGACAACCGTGACCTGTCCGATGATCAGCGCCGCCAGATGGAAGATGAGCGCCGCAATGCCGAGGAAGTGGCGCAGTTGCGGCAGGAAGATTACCAACTCGCCTATGCGCTCGACATTCTGCGCGGGCTTGCCGCGCTCAACGGTCGTTGATGACCCCGCAAGAGGTCGCAGCGCTGCCCTATCGGCCTTGTGTGGGGATCATGCTGATCAACGCGCAGGGTCAGATCTTCGCGGCACAGAGGCTCGACAGCACCGCCGAGGCTCCGGCCTGGCAGATGCCACAGGGCGGAATTGATCCGGGCGAGAACCCCGGACTGGCGGCTCTGCGCGAGTTGGAAGAAGAAATCAGCGTCCCGCCTGCGCTGGTGGCCCCGCTGGCCGAGAGCCGCGACTGGCTGGCCTATGACCTGCCCGTCGAGATGGTGCCGCGCATCTGGGGCGGGCGCTATCGGGGCCAGAAGCAACGCTGGTTCCTGATGCGCTATCTGGGGCAGGATGCACAGATTGATCTGGCAACCGCAGAGCCGGAATTTTCCGACTGGCGCTGGATCGGGGCGCAGGACATGCTCGAGGCCATCGTGCCATTCAAACGGGCGATCTATGCACAAGTCATCGAGGAATTCGGCGACTGGCTCGCGTGATCACGCCATTGCCCCTGTAAATGAGGCGCATCTGTTGCTATATGGCGCGCAGATGCCCCGCAGCCCGCAGAGAAGCCCGATGCCCGCACAAACGCCGATCACGCAGGATGTCCTGACCCTGCCACGCAAACTGCCCGAGGGCGGCAAGATCAACCTCGTGGGGCTGACCCGCGCCGGGCTGGCCGAGGCATTGATCGCCCATGGCACGCCCGAGCGGCAGGCGAAGATGCGGGTAGGGCAGATCTGGCAGTGGATCTATCACTGGGGCGTGCAGGATTTCGGCGCGATGACCAATCTCGCCAAAGCCTACCGCGCGGACCTGGCCGAGCATTTCGAGATCGCGCGGCCCGAGATCGTGACGCGGCAGATCTCGGAAGATGGGACACGCAAATACCTGCTGCGCATTGCTGGCGGGCATGAGGTCGAGGCAGTCTACATACCTGAAGAAAGCCGTGGAACTCTTTGTATTTCCTCACAAGTTGGCTGCACGCTGACCTGCTCTTTCTGCCATACGGGCACGCAGAAACTGGTCCGCAATCTGACCGCTGCCGAAATCGTCGGTCAGGTTCTGGTCGCGCGCGATGATCTGAATGAGTGGCCCCAGCCCGGTGCGCCCAAGGATGAGACGCGTCTTGTGAGCAATGTCGTGCTGATGGGCATGGGCGAGCCGCTTTATAATTTCGACAATGTGCGTGATGCGATGAAGGTCGTGATGGATGGCGAAGGGCTGTCGATCTCGCGGCGCCGGATCACGCTCTCGACCTCGGGCGTTGTGCCCGAGATCGCGCGCACCGCCGAAGAGATCGGCTGCCTGCTGGCCGTGAGTTTTCACGCCACCACAGATGCTGTGCGTGACCAGCTTGTGCCGATCAACAAACGCTGGAATATCAAGGCATTGCTCGATGCTCTTCGCGACTATCCACGCCTGTCCAATTCCGAGCGGATCACCTTTGAATATGTGATGCTGCGGGGCGTCAATGACAGTGATGCGGATGCGCGGCGGCTGGTGAAGCTGATCGCGGGCATTCCGGCGAAGATCAATCTCATTCCATTCAACGAATGGCCCGGCGCGCCCTATCAGCGCTCCGATTGGGCGCGGATCGAGGCATTCTCGGACATCGTGCACAAGGCGGGCTATGCGAGCCCGATCCGCACGCCGCGCGGTGAGGATATCATGGCCGCTTGCGGGCAGCTGAAATCCGCGACCGAGCGCGGGCGCATGTCGCGTGCCGAGATCGCCGCGCAGACCGGGGGCTGAGTCGCCATGCCGGTTGTGGTGCTGATCGTTGTCGGAGCGCTGGCCGGGGTTCTGGCCACGCGGCTCATGCGCGAGAATACGGACCTGCCCACTGCAATGGTCATCGGTGTGATCGGTGCTGTTGTCGGAGGGCTGGGGTTTCGGTTCCTGATGACTTCTGCGAGTTGGGTCGGGGCATTCGTGCTCGCCCTGTTGGGCTCGCTCGCCCTGATCTGGGTCTGGCAGAGATTTTCAGGGCGCTGAGCGCTGCCTGCTATTCGCCGGGCCGCTTCAGGCTGAAGACCTCATTGACAACAGCATAATCGCGGTAGCCACAGCGCGCGAGCGGGCGGTAGCGGGTGATGTCGAAGATCCCGTCGACCAGACAATCTTCGCGCAGATGCACGCCGATGACTTCGCCGAGCACAAGGTAATTGGCCGCCCCTTCCAGCGTCACGATCTGCGTCATGCGGCATTCAAGCGCGGCGGGAGCATCGGCGACGCGGGAGGCGTTGATCATCTGGCACTCGGCGCGCGTGATCTGAGCCTCGTTGAATTCGTCAACCTCGCGCGGCCATGGCCCGGAGGTGGCATTCATCGCGTCGCGGGCGGCATGTTCGACGATATTGACGCAGAACACCCCTGTTTCGCGGATATTGGCCACGGAATCCTTGGTGCCTTCACGATCCGGTTTCGCGCTGGTCGAGGCGAACATGACCTGTGGCGGCACATAGGCGACGGCGTTGAAGAAGGAATAGGGCGCGAGATTGTCCTGCCCATCGGCCCCGCGGGTCGAGATCCAGCCAATCGGGCGCGGGGTCACGATCGCGTTGAACGGGTTATGGGGCAGGCCGTGGCCGGTCTTGGGCTCGTAGAACATGATGCGGTGTCCCTTCTGTTTGCGCGTAACCTAGCGCCATGCTAGGCAGCCTGCCAGCATGGATCGCGGCGGGGATTGCGGATGCAGCTTTCGGAAGAAACACCCGCTGACTGGTGGGAAGTCGAGGCGCTCTATGACCTCTGTTTCGCGCCGGGCCGCGAGGCGCTCTCGTCCTACCGCTTGCGCGACGG